>JAYSKW010000416.1:0-10012 GCA_043726085.1 Limnoglobus sp. | reverse complement strand
CAACGCGGTGAACCTCACGGACCGTGCCGAATTGCTGAGGGTCTTCGACCGCATCCGGCGCGACATCGACGGCAAAGGCACGTTCGACGGCATGGATGCACTCCATCGCCAGTCGCTTGAAATTCTCACGTCGAGCAAGATGGTCGAAGCGCTGGATCTGTCGAAAGAGCCGTTGGTCGTCCGCGAACGCTACGGCAAAGGCGACTCGAAAAACTACGGCGACGGCGCACCGCGAAACCTCGAGCATTTCCTAATGGCGCGCCGTTTAGTCGAAGCCGGGGCGCGGGTGGTGACGTTGAACTTCGGGCGATGGGACTTCCACAGCAGCAATTTCAGCGAGTGCAAGAACACGCACTTCCCGTGGTTCGATCATGGCATGCACGCGCTCATCTCGGACTTGCACGATCGCGGACTCGATAAAGATGTGGCAGTCGTGGCGTGGGGCGAGTTCGGCCGCACACCGCAGATCAACAAAGACGGCGGCCGCGATCACTGGCCACAAGTCGGCGGCGGACTGATCGCGGGCGGCGGCTTCCGAACGGGGCAAGTCATCGGTGCAACGGATCGCAACGGCGGCACCATCACGAAACGCCCCGTTCACTTCGGCGAAGTCCACGCCTCGCTTTACCACCACTTCGGCATCGACCCGCACGCGGTCACGCTGCCTGATCTCTCCGGTCGGCCAAACTTCCTGGTGGACGATTGGAAGGCAATGCCCGAACTGATTTGATGTGGCGAAACGTGTGGATCGACGGACGGGTTCTGGTATCATTTTGCATGGAGGATTTGCCATGCCGATTCATAATTGGACCAACGTCTACGACGGGTTGTTCCACGATTTTCATCAGAGTTGGTATATTCGCATCAAAGATGCACTGAACGCGGGAAAATTACCTAAAGGGTTGACCGCGTTAGTGGAGCAAAAAATACCCAGTAAAGAACCCGACGTGCTCGCCATTGATACTCGCGAACCCGATCGACGTGGGCGAACACCGTTGGGTGGGACGTTGCTTCTCGAACCGCCCAAGGCGCAAATCGTTCGGAAATCTACGAAGGAAATCTACGCAGACAAAGCGAATCGCATCGTCATCAAACACAAAATCGGGCGTACGGTTGCGGTCATCGAGATCGTCTCGCCGGGTAACAAATCGAGCAAGCAAGCCTTTCAGGAGTTTCTCGAAAAGAGCGTCGAGTTCGTTCGCGAAGGGATCCATTTACTCGTTATCGATCTGTTCCCACCGACCAAACGCGACCCGTTCGGCGTGCATCGTGCCATCTGGGAAGATTTTGAAGACGAAGACGATGAATTCACATTTCCAGCCGGGAAAAACCACATCCTCGCTTCGTACAACGCGAGTCGTTCAAAGGAAGCCTACGTCGAACCCGTTGCCGTCGGGGATGCACTACCGGACATGCCGCTCTTTCTGGTGGGAGGTTATCACGTCAACGTTCCGCTCGAAACGACGTACCAAACGACTTGGGACGCCATGCCGAAAGAAATGCAAGATTACGTCGTAACCGGCGTACTGCCGAGTATCGCAGACGACACCGACGATTAGAACGATGTCACGCCGCTTTCTTGCGTCGTGCGCCGATGTCGAACAAGCCGAAGATTTCGTCTTCGGACAGGCCGATCGATGCGGGCTTGTCGGCTTGCGAGAGCAGATCGTTGAAGACCTTCCGCTTCGCTTCCAAGATGTCGCCGATACGTTGTTCGATCGTGTTCTCGGTGAGAAATCGCGTCACGGTAACGGGGTGGCGCTGGCCGATGCGGTGGGCGCGATTGATCGCCTGATCCTCGACAGCCGGGTTCCACCAACGGTCGAACAGGAACACGTAATTCGAGAACTGCAAGTTCAGCCCAACGCTACCGGTGCCGTAGGTCATCAGCAAGACGTGGGCATCGGGGTCGGCCTGGAAGCGGTCGAGGATCGGCGTTCGTTCGTTCTGCGGAATGCGGCCGTGATACTGGAGCGGCCCGTACGCCTTCAACGACTCCGCAATCACCTTCAACGGCTCCACCCACTGCGAGAAGATGATCGCCTTCCGCCCGTTCGCGGCCACTTCTTCCATATCGTGCATCAGCTGCTCGAGCTTCGCGCTTTCGCCGGTGAGCGGGTCGAAATTGCAAATCTGCTTCAATCGCATCACCAACTGAAACACGTGCTGCACGCTGATCGTGTCGCCGAGTTCGTTGAGGTGAATAATGCCATCGTTTTCGGCACGGTCGTAGGCGATTCGCTGTGCCGACGTCAGGTCGACTTCGACGTCCTTAATCATCTTCGGCGGCATGTCCGATTGCACATCGTCTTTGGTGCGCCGCAAAATGCAATCGCTCGTTAGCGAGGCAATCTGCCGTGGCGGGCAGTCTTGCGGGACGCGGCCCGGATCGACGAACGAGAAGATATTCACGAGGTCGTCAGCGTGGTTTTCAATCGGCGTGCCGGTCATCGCCCAACTTCGCGTTCGCCGAATACTCGTCACCACGTTTGCCGTCTTCGACCCGCGATTCTTGATCCGCTGCGCTTCGTCGAGAACGACCAGATCGAACGCGACTCGCTTGTCCGCAAGGATCTCCGCATCGCGCGTCAGCGTTTCGTAGTTGATTAATTTTAGCGGGCAATTCGACACGAGCCAGACGCGACGGCGGTCGTCGGCATCGCCATCGAAGACCTCGAACGGCAGGTCGGGTGCCCACAGTTTCAGTTCCCGCGCCCAGTTATGCACGAGCGGTTTCGGCATCACGATCAGCGCCTTCGTGACCACCCCTTGATGGTACAACAATCGAAGTGCAAGGATCGCCTGCGCGGTTTTGCCGAGGCCCATCTCGTCGGCCAGCAGTGCCGCATGTCGCGGCATCAAGAACGCGATGCCTTCGAGTTGATACGGAAACGGCTCGAACGGCACTTCGAGTTGCCGACCGTTGAACAGACCATCGAGCGGCGGTTGTAGCAAGTACAGCAAGCGATCTTTAATCAGCACGTGATCGGTAGTCGGGCCAGTGCGGATGCGTGGCTTCAACCCGTCGGGCATCGGCTGGCCATCGGGCAACGTCGGCAGATCGACGACGCGGCGGCCGACAGGACGCACATATTCCGAGTTCGCATTCGTGGCACGGGGTGCGTATTCGATTGGCGGCGACGGGAACTTCCAGCCTTCGGTTGTGACGGTCAGGTCGAGTTTGCCGATGGTTTTGACGAACGGCGACTGCGCAAGGAGTCGCGTTTCCCGCACATTCGCGGTCAGCGGCTCGTCGAATTGCGGCGGCAAGATGTACGTGGGCGTGAGGTCCAGATCGATTGTAATCGTCGTGAATTCGGCAAGTTGCGGTGGCAGCCAGCCGAAGTTCAGCGGCAAACCGGGTGTGGGATCCTCAGGCGGCACGGTTGGCAACTCCCAGTTTGCGGGCCTCGGCCACCGCTTCGCGAATCCGTGTGAACGGCTCGGTCAGATCGACCGAGGGATCGATCTGGTTGAGTAGCTCTTCGATCGTCGCACGATCGTGGGCAAATGCCGCAGAAAACAGCAACGGCGACGACGACCTCGCGTGTTTAATCGTCAGCGCATCGCCCGACGCATCACCCGGTAGCGCGATCACCGGGACATCCAGCCGCGACCGCAACGGCAACATCGACGGATGATCCGCAATGATCAGCGACGGCTGCGCCGTAGCCTTCTCGATCAGCGTTTTGCCGATGAGGTCCGCAAAAATGTACTCGTTGAGCGTGGCACCGTAGAGAATCTGCTGCACGCGGTTCGGTTGCACGGCGGTCGTCATGCGAAATTCGAGCGGTCGCCCCCAGGCGTTCGTCACCAGGTAGCCGCCAAAATAACCGCCGGGGTCTTGGACGACGGTAAGAAAGCCAAGTACGAACGCATTCGGAGCAATCGGGCGGTCACTCACGGTTGTCGAACCCCTGGTGCAATCGTGGGGCAAACCGAATGCGGAGCAGCCGCACCCAGTCATTCCCATCATTGGAAAGATAAGGTTCCGGGTATCAGTGCAGAAGGGGGTTCGTAGTGCGTGGGCGAAACCCGAGCGGGTGTCCGCCGACAAGAGCGTCCCAAACCGACCAAGTTACCCTGTCGGAATGGGACGCCTGGAGAGTCAATCCGACGAGGCATTTTGTGCGGTGGACGATTCAACTCGGCAGAAACAGCGACTCCATTGACGCGGAGTTCGGGATGCGAACAACGAGCGCCATCAGGTCGTCGTAGCCCAGTACCCGCCGCAGAATTAGCCGCGACGCGCAAGCTTTGCGTAGCGGAGCGCGTGGACTTCACCCACATCCAAACAATCACCGAAAATGGGTGACGCGCACGCGCTCCGCTACGAGGACTCCGCGTCGCGGCTAATTTTAGCTCGCAGGAAACAGCGACTTCATCGACGCGGAGTTCGGGATGCTTACGACCAGCACAAGCAGGTCGTCGTAAGCAAGCTCGCCAATCCGCTTGAGATACTGTTTTGGCACCGAACGATACTTGCTTTCGAGCAAGGCGATTGCGGCACTCCGCATCGCTTTTTCCTTGCCTTGTTCGATGCCTTGTTCGATGCCTTGTTCGATGCCTTCCTCGCGGCCGATGTCGATACCTTGTTCGATGCCCTTGTCGTATGGCGTCTTGTTCATCGGTTGGATCCTCGAATAGGGTTCGGCCTGGGTAATCCGCTCGAATGTTGCCTGGTTCATCTCATCGAGCGGTAGGTACGCCTGCAAACAGTCGCTGAGCAAAAACCGCTGATGCTCGTTCACCGGCGCGTCGGCCAGGCGAAGCAATGCGTCCGCGCCGAGTTGCGGCCACTGGTCTCGCTCGGCTTTCATGAGCGCGGATAGTGCGACGCCGAGCCAACTCTCACCACGCGCATATTCTAACGCATTGAGCGACTTTAGCCCAATGTACAAATAGCGAAATCGCATCACTTCCGTGTCGCCAAAGTATTCGATCACGGTGTCTGTGCCGATGCCTTCCATACCGACGCTCAAGTACAACGCGATCGGAAGCACGGGCAATCGGTGCTTGTCGCGTAGATGATGATAATATCTCGGCAGCCTCGGCTTGAGTCGTGTCGTGCGGTCCTCGGATTCGATTTCGACGTGGACCATCGCGAGCCATTCGTCGGCTGTGGCGGTTGTGTGCGAGGTCAGGTTCTCGACGGTGCGGAGTTTTGCGACGAGGTCGAGGATGTGCCGCTCGCCTTCGGGTGGATCGGGTAGCACTTCCTGTTCGAGCCACTCGGTCGAGGCAAAGTCGAACTGCGTGGCCCATGTGGGCAAGAACAGTTGCATGAACTGCGGGACGAATTCGCGGATCATCGACTTGAATCGCTGGTCGTGGTCCATGAGCGTGCCCGATGTGTTGGGAACGATTTGTGAATTGTCACCGATCAAGCCGGGCTTGTCAATCGGATCCCGCCGGGAGAGTCAATCCGTCGAGGCATTTTGTGCGGTGGACGCAACCCACTTCGACACCACATCCATGTACTCTTGCCACAACTCCGGGAAGCAGTTGACACTCGGAATGTGGTTGACTTCGAGCAGATACGGGCCGGACGCCGACACGATGTAATCGTTCGCGATAATATCCAGGCCCATTCCGCGTTGGATGGCCAGCGTGTCGGAAACCAACTCCGGATCGGCAGGCATAAACGACGCGCCATCACCATGGACCGACTTGAGCCAGTCCTTGCCAGCGAGCCGTATCTGGCGCGGTTCGCCGACGATGATTACCCTCACGGCCTCGCCGACGAGGAACGGCTCGAACAACGTGGCTTCTTTTGCGGACCAACTGCCAGTAAATCGCTCTTTGTTCTCGCCGCAGTGCCAGTTGCCCCATTTCGCGACACCCTCGACTTCGGATGCGTATTCGCCGTAGGTCGATGCAAACCCGCGAGTTTCGCCGCCGAAACGGGTGTATTTCATTGCATAAACGAGACACGGCAAACGGAGTCGGCAGTTCATCATCGCGGTGGGATTCGGGAAACACGGCCCACCCCAAAGCGCTAACCCCGCGAGGAAATCAACGTCGTGTTCAAAGATGCCGTGGAAAACCACCCGCGACACCTTGAGATACCGCGCGTTGCGAGGCGACTCGACGAACAACTGCCCACGTTCGACGACGATCTTTGGCAGCATCTCATGAGCCACGCACTCGAACGGCAGCCGTTCGGCCAACGCCGCGGCATCGGCGGCATCGAATCCAATCAGGAGAATTTTTTCATCCGAGACAGAGATTGCCATCGTCTTGCTCTGCATTAAAGGAACGCTACAGTTTTGTAGACCCGTGAACGGTTACTTCTGAACTACGCATTGTAGTCGAAGTCGTGAGACTTCGAGGGAACCTCCTGCGTCAGAAGTCTCACGACTTCCGCTACGAAAAATTGTGGGGCATCCGGCTCAAGTTGCCGGTGAACTCGGCCACCTCCAGTCGAGGATTTCGGGCATGTCGATGCCGTGTTCGACGATGTATTTCCGGTGTTCGACCAACTTCGCTTCGATGAATTGCGCGGTAACGCTGGACGTGGCGGCTAAGCCGGGTACACGCTTCATCACGTCGCGCACGATGTTGAAACGATCGATCTGATTCAGCACGCACATGTCGAACGGCGTCGTCGTTGTGCCTTCTTCCTTGTAACCGCGAACGTGCAAGTTATTGTGGTTCGTACGTCGGTACATCAAGCGGTGGATGAGCCATGGGTAGCCATGGAACGCGAAAAGTATCGGCTTGTTGGTCGTGAACAATGCGTCGAATGCGATGTCGCTGAGGCCGTGCGGGTGTTCGCTTTCGGGTTGCAATTTCATGAGGTCGACGACGTTCACGAAGCGCACTTTCAGGTCGGGCAAATGCTCGCGCAGAATCGCCACACCCGCCAGCGCCTCGAGTGTCGGCACGTCGCCACTACACGCGATCACGACATCGGGTTCGGCTCCGCCATCGTTCGACGCCCAGTGCCAGATGCCAATGCCCGCATCGCAGTGCGCAATCGCAGCGGGCATGTCCAGCCACTGCGGTGCGGATTGTTTCCCGGCCACGACCACGTTGACGTACCCACGGCTGCGCAGGCAATGGTCGGTGACGCTCAGTAGCGTGTTCGCATCGGGCGGTAGATACACCCGCACGATCTCGGCTTTCTTGTTCAGCACGAGGTCGAGGAAGCCGGGGTCTTGGTGGCTGAAACCGTTGTGATCTTGCCGCCACACGTGCGAACTCAGCAGGTAGTTCAGGCTCGCGATCGGTTTGCGCCACGGCACTTCGCGGCTAATTTTCAGCCACTTCGCATGTTGGTTGAACATCGAACCCACGATGTGAATAAACGCTTCGTAGCAAGAGAAGAAACCGTGGCGGCCCGTCAGTAAATAGCCTTCGAGCCAGCCTTGGCACTGATGCTCGGAGAGCACTTCCATCGCGCGGCCATCGCGCGATTCGCGGGTGCCGTCATTGGTGTCAATCTCCCCGACGAAGCATCGCCCCGTCGCATCGAGAACGTCTTGCCAGCGGTTCGATGCCAACTCGTCGGGGCTGAACACGCGGAAGTTTTTCGCTTCGGCATTGAGCTTCATCACGTCGCGCAGAAACTTCCCTTGAACGCGGGTCGATTCCGCATCAATCTCGCCCGGCGATGGTACCGTCACCGCGTAATCGCGATAGTTCGGCAACACCAGATCGCGTAGTAACTGTCCGCCATTCGCGTGCGGGCTGGCCCCCATTCGCAGCGTTCCCGTTGGCGCGAGTGCCGCCAACTCGGGTATCAACTCACCATGTGCATCGAACAGTACCTCGGGGCGATAGCTTTTCATCCACGTTTCGAGAACGCGAATATGCTCCTCGGAACTCATGTCCGACATCGGCACCTGATGGCTCCGCCACGAACCGACAACGGTCTTGCCGTCGATCTCCTGCGGACACGTCCAACCCTTCGGCGTTCGCAAGATAATCATCGGCCACTTGGGAGGAAGGGATGAAGGCGGAAGGATGAAGGATGAATCCTTTTCCGATTCACCTTTCATCCTTCGTCCTTCATCTTTCATCGTTTGTATTTCAAAGATCACCGTATCGAGCGTGGTGGCGAGTAACTTGTGGACGGTTGCAGGGTCGTCGCCTTCGACGAAGTGCGGCGTGTAGCCATATCCTTCAAATAGCTTGCGAAGTTCGTCGTGCGGGATGCGCGATAATATCGTTGGGTTGGCGATTTTGAAACCGTTGAGGTGCAAGATTGGCAGCACCGCCCCATCGCGGGCGGGGTCGAGGAATTTGTTTGAGTGCCATGCGGTCGCCAGTGGGCCGGTCTCGGCTTCGCCGTCACCGACGACGCAGGCGACGATGAGTTTCGGGTTGTCGAAAGCGGCACCGAAGGCGTGCGATAGTGAGTAGCCGAGTTCGCCGCCTTCGTGGATCGAGCCAGGCGTTTCCGGGGTGCAATGGCTACCGATCCCGCCGGGGAAGCTGAACTGTTTGAACAGCTTTCGAATGCCCGTTTCATCGCAGGTGATGTTCGGGTACACCTCACTGTAAGTGCCTTCGAGATAAACGTTCGCAACGATCCCCGGCCCGCCGTGCCCCGGGCCCGCGATGTAAAGCATCTCGAGGTTTTGTTCGCGAATCACACGATTCAGATGAACGTACAACAGGTTCAGCCCCGGCGTTGTGCCCCAGTGGCCGAGCAATCGCGGCTTAATGTGCGCACGAGTCAGTGGCACTTTCAGCAGCGGATTATCGAGCAGATAGATTTGCCCAACGGATAGGTAATTGGCCGCACGCCAGTAGGCATCCATCTTGTGCAAAAGTTCATCGCTGACGGCAGTCATGGTGTGTGCTTTCGCGTTCGTCGTTTGTGGTGTTACAAGGTCGCGAACCGCACTCGCGATGATGATTTCTTCGTCGGTCGGAATCACGCGCACGGTCACGCTGCAGTTGGAAATCACCGGCGCGTTGGCTGAGTTGGCGAGTGTGTCGAGTTTCACGCCGAGGAATTCGAGACCATCGCAAATTCGCTCGCGGACTTGCGGCGAATGTTCGCCGACGCCACCGGAAAACACGATCGCATCCAGCCCGCCGAGCGCGGCCGCATACGCGCCGATGGACTTGCGGGCCTGGTAGCAAAACAGTTCGACCGCATCGGTGGCGTGCGGGCTAGTTGCCTGCTTTGCAAGCAGATCGCGCATGTCCGCACTCGTTCCCGATACGCCGAGCAAACCCGATTTGCGATTGACTAAGTCGTCGATTTGATCCGCATTCAATCCTTCCGTACGCGCGAGGTAAACGAGCACGCCGGGGTCGATGTCGCCAGTCCGCGTGCCCATCATCAGCCCGCCGGCCGGGGTGAAGCCCATCGTCGTGTCGATGCACTTTCCGCCACGCACCGCCGCCATGCTCGCCCCAGAGCCGAGGTGAGCGAAAATGACGCGGCCGTAGGCAATCTCGCGCCCGGCGAGGCGTTCGAGTTCACCCAATAGATACGTGTATGAAAGCCCGTGGAAACCATACCGGCGAAGTCCCGCATCGGTGTACTTTCGCGGAATCGGCAGCAATTTTGCAACGTTCGGCAAGTCGCGGTGGAACGCGGTGTCGAAGCAAACGACCTGTGGCACACTGGGTAGCCGTAGTGTGATCGTCTCGATTAAAGCGATTTCGGCAGGCAAATGGTTTGGATCGAGCGGCATCGCCAGACGCAAGTCGGCAAGCAGTTCGGGTGTCACCCATTGCGGCTCGAAGTGCGTCGGCCCACCGTGAACGACGCGATGCCCCACCGCTACCAGCCCGCTCAGATCGAGCGAATCGAGCCATTTGGTGTTCGCACGATCGACGGTTCCACGGTGGACGCGGCGCGGCGGATCGCCCGATTCAAACAGTGCGAATTTGATGCTCGAAGAACCGCCGTTGACGGTGAGTATCCGACCCGTCGCCAATTTGGGTAAGCTCGTCACAGGCTACTCTCGATGTTTGAGTGCATCGGATTACATACATCACACATTCAAACTACGGTTACTCTCTCGACTGGCACTGAAAAGGGTTCAGG
>JAYSKW010000415.1:0-1206 GCA_043726085.1 Limnoglobus sp. | reverse complement strand
CAATACGGCCTTTGGGATGCCAGCCCGCAAGACCGCTGCCAACGCCTCGAATTGCTGTTGCTTACCGAGCTAAGTAGCTGGGATTATTGCCATGCGTCGCTGTCGGCATCGTGGAAGCGCGGCCGCGGTTACCTCGTCGGCGCGGCGTTTCTCTGGGTCGCGCTCGCCGTCTCCGGTCGCATCGCGTGGTACGACGCCATCGCCGCCTCTCTCGGTGCCTTCGCGATCTGGGCCTTCTCGTTCGCGGTGGGGTTCCGCGGCTTCTCCACGGGCAACCAGACCAACGGCATCGCGAGCGTGCTCACGATGGGAATGCCGCTCGCGCTCTACGGACTCTACCGTTACGGCGGCGAGTGGGCCGCCACCTGGGTGCCCACCGCAACCACGTTCTTACCCTTAAAAACCGGCCTCTCAATCGCGTGGTTCTGTGGCTTCCTCGTCACGAGCATCGCCGCATATTGCCTCCTTCGCCAAGGCTTGCGCAACTGCGACACCAATTTGCGATCGTGGTACAACGCCAATCAGGGAACGAAAGCAGCGGAGTAACCGCCGCCGAATGTGGTATCATTTCCATTGGTGCTGGCACGCACACGTTGGGGTATACCATGCATCAGGACAAGGATCGCGGCAGCAAGTGGTTGATCGAAAACTTCGGCGATGCGATTCTGAAACTCGCGGGCTATAAGGATTTCCACGAGTGGATGCACAAGCCATCGGAGGTCGTCGCGCCGAGGCGATTCCCCGACGGTTTGATGCAAGTTCGCTTTGCTGGGCAATCGGAGTTCACACTGGTTTTGGTTGAAATCGAGTCGTACCCGAACGCCGATGCGGATCGACAGGTGCTCGAGGATGTCGCTCTGATTTACCTCGAACACCATCAGGTCCCCGAAGTGATTTCGCTGGTTTTGAAGCCGAAAGGCCATCAGCGCGTATCGGGTCAATGCGAGCGAACGAGCCAACTCGGCCACACGCGCCTGAGCGGTACGTGGCCCGTAATCGAACTCTGGCTGTGGGAAGCCGAGGAACTGTTCGCCGATGGCGACATCGGCCTGATTCCGTGGGCGACACTCGCGCGTTCGGATCAGCCGGCGGAGGTGGTGGTCGCGCGATGCGTCGATCGGATTCGCGAAGTGCCCAACGAAACGAAGCGTGCCGCACTGTTGGCCATCACTCAAATTATGGCTGGTTTGGCTTTCCCAACCCAGC
>JAYSKW010000414.1:0-2459 GCA_043726085.1 Limnoglobus sp. | reverse complement strand
CCGCCGTCCAATCCGCGACGAACACGACGCCGGAAGTTTGGACTTTCCCGGCGAAACCAGGCCCCACGCTCGCGACCAACAACCCGACCGACCGAGAATTCACGTTGTTTCCCTGCGCAGCAACGTATCCGACGCCGCTCGCAAACGGGGTCACAGGGGATCCAGCCGCGAGCGCTGTTGCACCTCGGTTTTCTGCTGAATACCCATGCGTATGGTCGCCAGCGGCTACGGCCCCTGCCGCCGCACCGACGTCGCGCGTGGCAGCGTTGCCGAATGGCACTTGATTGAGAGACCAATCCCCGTCCAAACTGCCGACGTGGGTCACCGGGTCGAACGACACGTCCGCAGCTTCCGAATTGTCGCTCAATCGCAGAAAAACACGATCGCTGTGCGAGTCCGTGTGCAGTTCGAGAACGTTCGTGCCGTTTAGCAGCTGCGATCCGTTGAACACGTTGAGCCCGTTTAGCACCGCCGCGCCGATGCTCGCTGGCGTAATCGGGTCCGTTCCGCCCGTTGCGTGCGAAGCCGCGTGAGCCGCAG
The DNA here is from genome assembly GCA_043726085.1 of Limnoglobus sp. Lineage (GTDB taxonomy): Bacteria > Planctomycetota > Planctomycetia > Gemmatales > Gemmataceae > Limnoglobus. The sequence goes on along the minus strand of JAYSKW010000414.1, from coordinate 1,919 downwards.
GAGCGCCACCACTGCCGCCACCCGGCGCGGTATACGTTACGCTGCCATTACCCTGATGCGTGAGCGATCCGTTTGCGAACGTGATTTGTTGCACGTCCGGAACGTTTGTCAGGCCGCAAATCATGCGGAGTGCGCGGACGAGGGAAAACGCCATGACGCTCCATCACTGTGGTACCGGTTACGATCGCATCGCCTACGAATTGCCTGCAATCGCCAACGCCCAGAAATCCGTGACGACCTCTCCTACGTCTTCCATGAGTTTGTTCGAGAATCCCACTGAACGTTTCGGGATCGTGACCGACTTGCAAAACAAAAAGTGTTTGACAATCTTCGGCGGTTTGCCCTTCGCTTTCGATGGGATGCTCTCTACCAAGCCACCCCAGAGCGAGAACAACGGGCGTGGGAATCGTCTCGGGCTTCCTACCCGTGCGGCTTCCTTCGTGAGCGGGATCGTTAGCGCCTTCGCATTCACGGGCCGGATGACGCCGCCGTATTGATGGATTGCGGCTTGAACCGCCGTCGATTCGAGTGTCACTCCTTTGTCGTCGACCGTCGCGTGGTAGCTGTTCGCGAGGACGCCGAAGTTCGTCAGTGGGTTTGTGCCACCTTGCGGGCGTGCGTATTTCAACGGCGCGAACGCGACGCCGTCAGGCCCATGCCCGCCGTAGAATTGCTCGCGAACGTCCGCCTGCACCATGATCTGAATCGTGGAGTGCAAGGGGGCCGGTATCGTGCCGATCTTTTTTATGGTGCTGCTGAGTTGCGCGGCGAATTCCGCCAACGTGATTTCGCGAACGATCATGACAAGCCCCCGCGATTATGCCCAGCGGTGCTTCACTTCCGTGTACTGGTTGATCGTGCCAACAGAGACTTGTGCCGGGCCTTCGGGCGCGACGATCTGGATGTCGTTGTACGCCGGGAAATCTTCGAGTTGCTTCAGTGCGAGTTCGCCCTTGATCTTGATCGATTCCAACTCGTAACCGGATGCATTCGCACCCGACAACATCGCGAAGTAGACCGCGATTTCCTTCGCCAGTGGCGGAATCGACGGGTCGTTTGCGAGTTGTGCCGGCGTGTAGCTTTTACCCAGCAACGTGCGATGGATTACGCCGTTCGCCAGCGCCGCAGCGTCGGCGCAAATCGGCACCCAGTGGGAGGCGTTCACCGCCAACACGCCTGCCGCTTGCGACAGGCGCGACTCGACCGTGACGAACACTTCCGCTGCGATGGCATAAATACCGAGTACCATCGTTTACTTCTTCTGGTTCTGCTTCGGGATGACCTGATTCGCGGCCAGTTGCTCTTCAGCAGAGGCACACTTTGCAACCGCCAGTTCCGCAGCCGCTTTCTGCTTGTCGTGTTCCGCTTGCAGAACCGCCATTTCATCGTTCCGCTTCGCGAGTTCCGCTTGCAGAGACGCGACTCGTTGCGGGTAGTCGGCCACCAACGACTTGAGCCGAGCGTTTTCGAGTGCAAGTTCGTCATCCTCGAGTTTCGACACGTCGGCAATCGCGGACTCGTGCGTAATCTGATCCGTCGTTTCTTCGATTGCGCCCAACTCAATCAGCCGGTCTTTCTGTGCCGGGTTGATCGCGGATTCATCGACCACCGAACCGACCGGCCAAGTGCCGCCAAGATGACATTGCTTGTAACGAGTCATTACTTTATTTTCCGTAGGTTTTGACGTTGTTCGTCCGCTATTGCCGTAAGCTCGCACGAATCGTGCGAGCTTACTCGTTTGTGAATTGCCCTTAGTAGGCGTTGATGGTTGCCGCGATTTCAGGGTATTCCGGAGTCGGGCCACCGTTGTGGCCCATGATGATGTCGACCGCGTTCCGATCCGTCGTCAAGCGGTAATCGACGGTCTGCACATAGAAACCGAGTTCCAGTGGCAGAGCATCGCCCGTCTTCTTGTCTGG
>JAYSKW010000413.1:0-3319 GCA_043726085.1 Limnoglobus sp. | reverse complement strand
TGAGGCCAGGCCTCCTGGCCCTCGGTGCCTAGCTACGCTACGCAGACATGCGAGACAGCGACCTTCTTGAACAGGTGAGGTGAGACTCGACGTCCGACGGATACTTCGAGGGCGCCGACTGAAACTGCGGGTTGGTAAGCCTTCTTTGAAGGCGGCCGCCGATTCCCAAACTGCGTAGTTAGGGGTCCCCTTAGTGGCGGCATTCAATTAGAGTGCATTCGGCAACGGCAGCTTTGGAGCGATCATCTGAGTAACTTCAATGTCTCTTTCTGTTAAGGGTTGCCCGATATCTGCCCATCAACGCCGAGCATGCCATACCCGATGAGGGTTGAGGGCAGATGTCGGGGAAGCCCCAAGGGAGGAAACCGCGGCGCCGGACTGCGACCTTGCGCGGCAGCGATGAGCTATGGGGATTTGAACGGAGGCGCCAGGCGCGGCGACCCAGATAGTGGAACCGATGCGTAGTCCACGGAGCCCGCGGCAGCAAGGCGGATATCGCGAACGGCAAAATCTACGTGGCCGACACCAACGCGAGCCGCATCCGCGTCGTCGATCTGGCCACGAAAAAGGTCAGCACACTGGCACTCAAAGGCGTGTTGCCACCCCCGCCCCAAAAAGAATGGCTACCGCCCACCGAACCGAAGAAGTAAAAAACAACGGATAAGAGTTTAACCGCAGAGGCCGCAAAGAACGCAGAGTTCAAATTGAAGAACTCTGTTGTATTCTCCGCGGACACTGAGGTTAAATCTAACTTTGCGAGGATGATCGATATGGCGCGGCTCATGGCAATGGTGGCAATGTGTGTGGCGGTGTCGAGCGCGACGGCGGCCGACAAAGACGCTTGGTACGTCAAGGCCGTGAAGAAACTCGAAGTGACCATCGAACCGGCGCAAGCCAAGCCGGGCGAGACGGTGACGCTGAGGTTGCTCGTTCACTTGAACGAGGACTACTACACCTACCCGCTCAAACAAGAGGACAAGAAAGCGGCGGGCATGGTCAACAAAATCGCGTTCGCCGACGGCACCGGTTTGATCTTCGTCGGCGAAACGAAAGACCCCATCGACTACGACACGAAAGCCGAACCCGAACTCGGCATCAAAGAGATGCGAATCTATCGCAACGAGGTGATTTACGAACGCAAAGCGGTCGTCTCGCCGAAAGCCAAAGTCGGCGAGATCGCGATTGCATTGAAGTCGTTTCGGCTGAACGTGTGCGACAAGTCGAACTGCTACCCGACGAAAACCGTGATGCCCGAAGCGAAGTTCAAAGTCCTCGAAGGCCCCGCCGTCGCGGTGGCCAAGGAGTTTCAGGACGAGGTGCGAAAAGCGTTGGAAGAGAAGTAGCCTACTTCTTCACCGCCACCTTCAGCGCTTCGAGCACGGTTTTCGCGTCCGAATCGTCGACCGAAACGAACGCGAACGACTTCACGACTTTGCCGCCGTGGACGATCACGGCTGTCAGGTGGGCATCGTTGTTCAATCCCCAGCCGTTCGGGCCGGTCTTGTTTTCGGTGTAGACGGCCAAGTCGGTTTTCACGAACTTCAACGACATCTGCGCCTTCGGCAGATACTCCTTCATTTTTTCGGTGTCGCCACCAACCCAGATCGCAACCGCGATCGTTTTGTCCGCGTCGTCGCTGACTTTCGCATCGATCGCTCGCAGGAATTTGGCCATCGGTCGCGTGAACTTCTCGGCATTCACGAACAGATAAATCGTCGGCTCGTCTTTGCGTAACTTCGCAATGTCGACGTCCATGCCTTCGTTCGTTCCGGTTGCCGTGAAGATCTTCAACTCGGTGACTTTCTCGCCCGGCTTCGGGCCGGATTCGACATCTGCGAATGCGGGGCTGGCCACAACGAGGAGCATTACGAAAGTGCGAATCGCGTTCATGATCGATACTCCGGCGTAACACTCAGGGGATATTCGGGCAACGACAATCCGAGTGTCGGAAGGGATTGCAGTCGCCGCCAGGCACGGCTAATTCGAGACGTTTCCTCTGCGACAAACGCGGCGTCGAAGTTCGACTTGGCGAACGCGCCCGTACAAGCGAGCATTGCCCACGATTCGCCGTCAATGTATTGCGCGAGTGCCGGGTTGCAGCGAACGTGGCACTCCGGCTGAAGGTGCAACGCTTCGAGCGGCACTTCGCCCAAAATGTAGCGCAGATACAGGTCCGAATCGGTGACGGCTTCGACGTCCGAACCGCAGACCTTGCAGCGATAGCCTTCGTCGCATCGTGCCATACTTTAACCTTTTTTCAAGTTCTCGATATACTAAACCAATTGGAGTGCAACTCCTAACGAAGAATGGCTACGTGCGACGACGGATTGGTTGCCGATTTGCCAACTCGACCACGACTCGAAGAGACGGAACCATGCCACTGCCTATCGTTGCCATCGTCGGTCGCCCGAACGTCGGCAAATCCTCGCTATTCAACACGCTCGCGAATCGGCGAATTAGCATCGTCGATCCTATTGCCGGCGTCACGCGCGACCGCGTTTCGACGCTGCTCGAATACGAAGGACGCCACTTTGAACTCGTCGACACCGGTGGTATGGGCATCCAAGACATCGACAATCTGACCGAAGACGTCGAACGTCAGATTCAAAATGCCATCGAAACCGCGGCCGTCGTGCTGTTCCTCGTCGATATTCGCGTCGGCGTGACGCCGCTCGATCAGACGGTGGCCGAACGGCTACGTTCGATCGGCCGGCCAGTGATTTTCGTCGCGAACAAAGCCGACGACTCGAACCTCGACAATGCCGCCACCGAACTCTATCGCCTCGGTTATGGCCCGCCGCTGCTCGTCAGTGCGAACAGCCGTCGCGGTAAAGAAGACCTGATTTACGCGATTATCGACAAGCTACCCGTCGATACCGGCGAAGCACCAGATAGCGTCGAACTGAAGCTTGCAATCGTCGGTCGGCGGAACGTCGGGAAAAGCACGTTCATCAACAGCCTTGCGGAAGAAGAGCGCGTCATCGTGTCCGAAGTCGCGGGAACGACGCGCGACAGTATCGATGTGCGTTTCGAGCGCGACGGCAAGACGTTCATTGCGATCGACACGGCTGGGGTTCGCAAGAAAAGCAGTATGTCCGGCAACGTCGAATTTTACAGTTTGCACCGTGCCGAGCGTTCGATTCGGCGCGCGGATGTGGTGCTGCACTTCTTCGATGCTCGCACGCGGGTGGGCCGCGTCGATAAGCAACTCGCCGAGTACGTCATCGAGAATCACAAGCCCGCGATCTTCGTCGTGAACAAGTGGGACTTGGTGATGCACGCGATGGAAACTGAGAAGATGGCGAAGTACCTTCGCGAT
>JAYSKW010000412.1:0-4995 GCA_043726085.1 Limnoglobus sp. | reverse complement strand
TCGATCGCAAATCGCTGATCTGAACGCGGCTGTTTTGACTTATCCTGAATGTTTGTCACATTTTACGCCGATGGCCCTCGATTCGCGTTCGCCGCAAATAGCGACCAAAAATCGACCGAGTGCGACATTTCTATGTCATTTGGCGACATTTCTATGTCATTTGGCGACATTTCTATGTCATTTGGCGACATTTCTATGTCACTCCGTGCAACGACGCAAATCCGACTTACGTCGGATCGCGTTCGATTTTTTGACTATTCGCGATCGTGTGGGTGAAGCGTGCGCTTTACTACTTCGCTGCGGGCATCGGTTTCACCGTCGGTTGTGGTACGATAACTATAGGAGCTTCCGGTACGATCGTTCCAACGAATTCGAGCAGCAGTTCGTTGTTCGCAACTTTCGGTGCCCGCGTATGGATGCCATCGTCGACGGGTGTGACCGTCACTTTCACGCTGGCGATTTCACTCAGTGGCACCGCGTCTGCCGCGAATGGCCCGGCAGTGTTGACGACCGTGAACAGGTCGGCAATAGCGTCCTTGAGTGCGGTGTTGTCGAAAACGTAACCGTCTCGCGTGCCAGTCACGGGTACCTTAGCGGAGATCGGCACGGTCTTCGTGTGCGTCTTGAATTTGAAGGTCCACGCGAGTGTAATCGCCTTCGGTGCGTGGCCGAGTCCGTCGGTCCATTTCACGTTCAGTTCCTGGTTGTCGATACCGACAGGGTTCAATCGAAACTTCCCCGCTTCCTCAGATGGCACAAGATTATATTTGATTTTGAGTATGCCGGGGTCGAGAGTGTAACCCGATGTGGGGGCTTCCGCAACCGCTGGCGGTGCGACACCGACGATGGGAATGAGCAGTTCCCGCGTGACGCCGTACGGCGTGGCGACGTTCGCTTGCACGAAATACTGCTTACGTTCTTTATCGAAGAACGGCACGACCCCGGCCGGTACCGTGACTTGCGCAACCTGTCGGCTCAGTAATTTCACCGTCGCGGGCATGTTCCCGACGACCACTTGCGTGCGGAGCGGGCTGAAGTGGTCGCCGACGATAAACAGCATCGTCGCTTGCGTTGCGGACACGCCGGGGGCGCCGTACCAACCGAACAGTTCGGGTGCGAGATCGGTCGTGCCGTTGCTGAACATCTCGAAGCCGCCGAGCGTGTTCAGAATCGGGACTTGCGTCGTCATCGTCTGCATCGGTAGCCGCGTTTCGAGTTGTTCGACCCGCCGTTGCAGGCGAATGAAATCGCCATCGCGATACTTGTCGGCATCGACGACGCCGCAACCGTCGGTCTTGAGCGTTTGCACGGTTCGGCTGAGTTTCAACGCTTGCGAGTGATCGAGCACCTTGTGTTTGGGGTTCGTCAGCGGGAACCAATTCGACACGGTATCGAGTTCGACGTACGGCACGAACGAAGGCATCATGACGATGGCGACGCACTCGCGTGGGCCGGATTCCAAACGGCGTTGGCGAAGTAACGCATTGCGGTTCGGCCCGCCGATGATCTGATCGCGCAGTATCACCGTGAAGTTACTCTCCGTATCGGGCGTTTGGAATCGCGGGTAAAACCGCCAGCCGAAGGTGTTCTTTCCGTGGCTGAAGCCGACTTGCGTGCGGTTGAGCGCGATCGTCTGATACTCGGCTTCCAGCCGGCGCGAGAACTGGAGCATCCGGTTGCTGCTGATCGCCCCTTGCGTGAATGCGACGGAGATTGCCAGTTGCATTTCGCGACGGGTACTCAGCGAATCGACGATATTCTGTTCCTGAATCGCTGGATCGAGCGCGAATACGTGGATCGGCCAGCGGAGTTCGACGTAACTGCGAAACGAGGCGCGGGATTCGGCACTTGGGTTCGGATGATAATAATCTTTCCAGCCTTCGCACATCGGCAGGCCCTTACCCTTGGCCGCTGCGACTTCGCGCATGTCCCGCATCAGGCGATCCGTCATTAATGCCGAATCGACGATCACGCACCATGCGAGGGCCGGCGTACGGAACAGGTGTTGCGGTTCAGCGTTGCCGATGTCTGCGATAGCGCCCGGTTCCGTGTGAGTCACAGCGGCCACGTCGCGACGGTAATCCTGACGGAGTCGCCAGACTTCCTCGATACGCCGTGAGCGAATCGCCTGAACGAGGTTTTCGGTGCAGTGACGTTCCAGAAGGCTTGGGTTTTTCGTCAAAAATTCGTGTGCCGCCGTCAGTTCTTCACGCAAGTACGCTTGCACGTCGGGCAGGTGGGCGTACCCCTGCCGCGCGGTCGCTTTCGCCAGTGCCTCGGAGGCCCCCGCTGCGATTTCGACCATTGCATGTTCGCCGTAGATATCGACGAGTTGCGAAGTTGGGAATGGGATGCGATTGTTGACGCCATTCGAGAACGACAGTGCCGGCACGTTGAACTTCGTCGGGAAACTCTTGCGTTTGTCTGCTGTGAATACGGACGACTGACTCTTCTCTGTAAAAGAGTACTTCTTGGTTCCGCCTTGATCATTCGCTTGCTTTCTATCACCCAATAACTGCTTGAAACTATTCTTCATGTCATCGGTGGCGAATTCATTGAAGATCTTCAACTCTGCGGGCGTTTCCGAAATATGCTTCGCCAGTGCCTTCGCTCGGTCGGTTTGTTGAAACGACTCGTAATCGATCAGTTGCGTGACGAGCCGCACGAAGATGCGGAACTCGGCAGTGAACGTGTCGCTCAGGCCATCTGCGCCCGTGTCGTTGAGCACCAGTGTCAGTGGGAAGCCGAGCTGCGTCGTCAGGTCGTTCGCCACGAACTTGCGGAACGTCGTCGGCAGCAGTTCTTCGCCGAGGATCGGCCGCAGGCTCATCGTCACTTCGGCCCCGAAGCCGACATCGGTGCGCGTGCCGGGCGTGACCGATACGGGGATCCGCATCAGGTTCAGCGAGTAACCCGGCGAATCCGCGGTGTCGTCGCCCTCGTTCTCGCGGCGAAGCTGATTGAGATAATCGAGGTAGCGCTTCCGCTGCGCGAGTTCGATCGTCGGTTCGAGCGAGAGGCCACCACCGACCGGCAGATTCGGCTTCGTTCGCGTCGTGATCGATTCGGTTGTGACGCCACTCGTCAGTGTGTCCACTTTACCGGCGGGAGTGGGAGCCACCAGCGTTTCCGGGGCTTCCGGTGTAGCGGGCGCACGCGGTGCGAGCGTGTCATTCGTGGTACGAGTCGTCGCGCCACCGGGCGTGGTGAATACCGTTTGGACCGTGCGTGCCGTGGTGACTAACTCAGGTGGCGGCGGTGGTAGCGGAGGTGACGTCGTGGAAGAGTTTGCTGTCGCCGAACCTCTGCCAGCCGGTTTGTTCGCGGATGCCGCAATCCCGAGCGTTTCCGCATACGCGAGAAATGCCTGATCCGAGCGGGCCATCGAACCGTTGACCTTGAATTCAAACGTACCGAGTTGCGATTCCATTTGTTTTTCAAAATCATCGCGATACTGCGTCAGGCGGGCTTGGCCCCAGATGTCGGGCACCTTTGCGGTCACGCTGCCGTACCAGTCGATATGCGATTCGAGATGATCCAGATCGTGCGCCAACGCCTTCATCGTCGGGTCTTTGCAAAGCAAAGGCTCGACGATAGCGTGACACTCGGTTTCGTTAAACGTGTCCGTGCGATGTCGCAACGAATTGCACGCCGTCGCCGCCAGTAGCGGGCCAACGCATAACCCGAGTCGGGCCGTATGAGAAAGGAATCGCATCACATCAACGCCCTCTTTAAGAAATTCGTTTCGCCTAACAGAATTCTCATCGGCTTGCGTTGATAACGAGCATGACGATATTTCCGATTATGACACCGAGAAAATTGAGAATTGTCGAAATCGCTTCAAGTCGCGTCGAGTTCGGGTAAGGAGAATTGTGCCAGTCCGCAGCGCAAGCTCGCTAGCGAGGGGAACCCGAAGTGACGTGAAGTTGCGGTTGAGGGTAGGTGCGTCCTTCGTTCTTCATTCTCTGGTAGCCGCAGGTATTTAGCCTGCGCGGGGGTTTCTACCCTAGAAAACCAGTCGTGGCGAGTCTTCGAGACGCGACGCGATCCGCCACAACGGTCATTCCGGGTGCACGAACCGTCGTGTTTCGCAGTCTCACCACGACCCACAGTCGTGGACGATGGCAAACGCAGGCTAAAGACCTGCGGCTACCAGAATTGGCAACAAGCGGACACTGCTACCCAGGTTTGAATCACCCCCGCTTTTCTCATGTAGGGGCACCTTGAAGGTGCCGGTTCCTACGCCTGCAACTGGGAGGTTCATCCAAGGCACCCACAAACCGAAAGTCTCGCTTTACTACGTTCATTCTCGAAAACCAGGCGAGCGGCACGGCGTCAGCGTGCCGTGCGAACCCTCTGCGGCTACCACGGCACGCTTACGCTATGCCGCTCGCCAGGCGCGTGTTTGTGGATAATATTTAAAAGAGAGTTCCGTTGATCCCGGTGGCTCGTTGCGATCAGTCGATGATCTTGTTGATGCCGTATTCGACGATGCCGCTTGCGCCGGCGGCCTTGAGTCGCGGGATGATTCGCCGCACTTCGGCTTCTTCGAGGATCGTGTTCACGTCGACCCAACTCGGGTCCGATAGGCTCGAAATCGTCGGCGTTTGCAGTGCGGGCAGGATCATCAGCACCGATTCTAACTTGTCGCGGCGGACGTTCATCATCAGCCCGACTTTGCCTTCGGCGGCCATTGCGCCTTTGAGCATGAGGATTAAATCGTCCATCTTCTGGCGTTTCCACGGGTCTTTTGCGGCGGCTTCGTTGGCGATAAATCGCGTCGTGCTTTGCAAAATATCGCAAACGATCCGCAGGTTGTTCGCCTTCAGGCTGCTACCCGTTTCGGTGACTTCGACGATGGCATCGGCGAGCCGCGGCGGCTTGACTTCGGTGGCACCCCAACTGAATTCGACTTGCGCCGTCACGCCGTGCGAGGCGAGCCAGCGCTTCGTGAGGTTCACCACTTCGGTGGCGATCCGCTTGCCTTCGAGGTCT
>JAYSKW010000411.1:0-3349 GCA_043726085.1 Limnoglobus sp. | reverse complement strand
CGGGATTGGTATTGTTAGCCCGACGCGCCAGCGAGGGTCCGCGGTCCTGAAGGGACCGCTCACTTAGCCCATGGTGTAACCATGGGATTCTGAGTTCTTGTGGAAATCTCATCAATGCCCGTGCATTACCTGACTGAAGCTGACGTTCGCCAGATCCTGACGATGGATATGGCAATCGAATCCGTCGAGGCGGCGTTCCGGAAGTTGTCGCTCGATGAAGCGGTGAACATCCCGCGACAGCGCTGCCAAACCGATCAGGTGATGTTGCACGTTCTGCCCGCCGCCGCGAAGACGTTGAACGCCATCGGTCTAAAGGCGTACACGACCGGCAAGTTCGATGCGAAGTTTCACGTCTACCTGTTCGACCCGAAAATCGGTGGGTTGATCGCGATCCTCGAAGCCGACCACATGGGCGCGGTTCGCACCGGGGCCGCGAGCGGTGCCGCGACGAAGAAGCTTGCCCGCAAGGACGCCAGCACGCTCGGCCTGTACGGCATCGGCAAGCAAGGACGAACGCAAGTCGAGGCGATTTGCAAAGTGCGAACGATCTCCAAAGTTCACGTGTTTGCCCGCGACGAAGCGAAACGGATTGCCTTCGCCGAAGAGATGAGCAAAGTCTGCGGCACCGAGGTAATCCCCGTGGGTACGCCGGAAGAAGCGGCGAAGGGGATGGATATCATTTGCACCGCCACGAGTAGCCGCGAGCCGGTGCTGTTCGGGAGTTGGCTATCGGAAGGCGCGCACCTGAACCTCGTCGGCTCGAACTTCCTGGGTAAAGCCGAGGCCGATGCGGATGTGTTCAAACGGGCCACGCTCGTCGCGCTCGATAGCAAAGATCAAGCGCGTGCCGAAGCGGGCGATCTCGTCGCGGCGATGGCCGAAGGCGTGCTCGGCTGGGGCGACACCTACGACTTCGCGCACATCCTCGCCGGTCGCTATCCGGGCCGTCAGACGCCGCAAGACATCACGGTGTTCAAGTCGTTGGGCCTCGGCATTCAAGATGTCGCCGTCGCCGCGAAGGTGTTCAAGAAGGCGATGGAACTCGGGATCGGCAAAAAGATACTGGATTGATTTCGGAGCCGCATAGGGTCGCCGTTTCGATTACCATGTGGGTATCTTTCCCCACGGCTGAGGTGGAACCATGCGGACGATCATTTTGCTTCTCGTACTGTTCGGTTCGCCGTTATTTGCCGCCGATCCGCCGAAAGCACCAATCGTTGCGCCGATCGACATCAGCGAGTGGACGCCACGACCGGCGATCGGCAAAGGCGAACCGTACGAACGGATGAAAGACCCCGAGTGGGACGACAAGCGTTTCCAACTGACCGATACCGGCCCGGTGCTCAATTGCAGCTTCCGCTATCTCGTCAGCAAAGATCAGCAGATGGCCTACAAGGCCACGGTGATTAAACTCGGCAAGAACGGCGAAGCGGGCGTCGCGTTCGACCGCAACACGATGCGAATGGTGGCGGGTTGGACGGGTGGCTTCGTGAACATCAGCGACCGTCGCTTCGGGCTGATGAACACGCCGACGCCGAAGGGCGAGATGGTGTTCTCGCTGCCACCGGGTCCGGGATGGGCGAACGCGGAAGAGAAGTTCGACGCGGGCGTGAAGCGACACACCGCGCCACTGCCGGAGAAATGGGCAAAGTATCGCGGGATGTATTTGCACGGCGACCGCGTGACGCTCCAATACACGGTCAATGGTGCGGATGTGCTCGACACCGTCAGCTGGGATTCCGTGAACGGAAAGTTATTACGGGTACTGCGGGTCGGGCCGTCCGAAACTGCGCTGGCCTTCCAGGCGGCCAGAAAGCCCCTCACCCTGCCGCCGAGCAAACACCCTCGGCAGTTCATGGTCATCGACGGTGAGTTCGCGGCCCGCCACATGCCGAACATGGAAGATTACACCAAGGGCGGCCCCGCGCGTTGGGGCAAGCCGCTCGTCACGAAGTTGATTCGCGGCTCCGCCGATGGCCCGTTCGCCATCGACACACTCACGATCCCGTACGACAACCCGTTCAAGGCGCTATTCTTCTGCACGGCGGTCGATTTCCTGCCCGATGGCCGTATCGCGATGTCCACGGGGCATGGCGATGTGTGGCTCGTTCGCGTCGATGAAGCGAAGGACGAATGCCACTGGCAACGGTTCGCAACGGGGTTGTATCAGCCGCTTGGGTTGAAGGTGATCGACGGCAAAATTCATGTACTCGAACGCGGGCAACTCACGCGGTTGCACGATACCAACAACGATGGCGAAGCGGACTTCTACGAGTGCGTGAACAACAACTGGCACTGTTCCGGCGGCGAACATTCCTACGACACGAGTTTGGAAACCGATCCGCAAGGGAACTTCTACTTCCACAAGACCGGCGACACTGATACGCCGACCGGCGGTTGCCTGATGCGCATTCTGAAAGACGGCAGCAAAGCGGAAGTGTTTGCCACCGGGTTCCGTCACCCGATCGGCCTCGGGATGTCACCGACGGGCATCGTGACGGGTGCCGACCAGGAAGGCAACTGGATGCCCGCGACGCGGATTGATCAGTACAAGAAGGGCGGCTTCTACGGCGACATGCGGGCACACCACCGCGAGGTTCCGCCGAAGATTTACGACGCGCCGCTCTGCTGGTTGCCGCGCGAAGTCGACAACTCGGCGGGCTGCCAAGTCTGGGTTCCCGACGATGCGCGTTGGGGTGCGCTCGCGGGGCTGCCGTTGCACTTCAGCTACGGCCGGTGCAAGGCGTTCGTGCTGTTGCGGCAGGAAATCGGCGACGTGGTGCAAGGCGGGGCGACCGAGTTACCGTTGCGGTTCCTGTCGGGTTCGCGCACCGGGAAATTCCACCCGAAAGAGGCGCACCTTTACGTGGTCGGCCTGAACGGCTGGCAGACGGCCGCGAAAGCCGACGGCAGCCTGCAACGAGTGCGACCGACCAAGAAGAGCCTTAACATTCCCGTGAAAATGGAAGTCGTGACCGATGGCGTGAAACTGACGTTTAGCCGAATGCTCGATGCGAAGACCGCCACGAATGTGGCTAACTATCGCGGCGCGACCTGGAACTATCGCTGGAGTGGCGAGTACGGTTCGAAGCGTTGGAAAGTCTCCGACCCGAACGTCGAGGGGCAAGACGAACTGAAGCTGATCGCAGCCGAACTCGGCGAAGATGGCAAAACGGTGTTCGTGAAAATCGCCGGTGGGGCGAAGCCTGCGATGCAGATGCAACTCGGGTACAACGTCATAGCCAGCGAAGGGGCGAGCATGCCGGGGCCGTCGAGCGTTGTTGGGTCGGTGTTTTTGACGGTCCACACGACCGCAAAGTGATTGGCCGAATCCACGTGGCACACGCCG
>JAYSKW010000410.1:0-3323 GCA_043726085.1 Limnoglobus sp. | reverse complement strand
CTGGAAGCCGTCACGCTGACCGGCCCCGAGGCCGCGCATTTCACGAAGCTATCAGCGAAGACGCTCGAACGTCATGCCGAGGCGGGAGAGCTGGTCGGACGCATCAAAGTCGGACGGCGGGTGCTGTTCCTGAAAGCGGCGCTCGAATCGTGGCACAACAGCAAATTCACCACGTCCCAAACCCCATCCGCAACGCACTAAACGACTGTGGCCGCACGCCCCGGTGGAATGGACACGTGCGGCCACAGTTTGGAGAACACGAAGATGAATCTTATCACATTTCGTGCGTCGAAGCGAAACCCTTGCCCGGTTTGCAGCTCGGCGTCAAAAAACTGTTCCGCAATCGCCGACGGGCTGCATTTCTGCCGCGGAAACGCCCGTGCGGGATGGCGGAAGGTCGGGGAGGATGACAATGGCTTCGGCCATTATCGGCGAAACCATGAACCCCAGACAAAGCCCTCGAAGACAAAACTCGCACGACCCAAGCCGCCGACAAACTGGCAGGCGGAAGCCGAGCGATTCGCAATGAATCTCATGGAGTTCCCGGAACGTCGCACCCTCTTGGCGAAAGCGCTCGGCTTGCCGGTCGAAGCGTTAGATGGCTTCACGCTTGGAGTGAGGGGGAACGAACGGGATGGGGTGGAATTTACTATCCCCGAACGCGATGGCACAGAAGCGATCATAGGGCTGGCCACTCGTACCGAACGAACGGGCAAGCCCGCCGTGAAGAAGAGCGCGTCCGGCTCGAAGCGGGGCTTGACCGTTCCCGACGGATGGCGGGAGCGAAACGGCCCCTTACTGTTTGTCGAAGGCTTCACCGATACCGCTGCACTCACCGCTGCGGGTTTGTGTGCGATCGGACGGGCGAACAATCTTCACGGCGTGGAACTGCTGGCAAAACTTCTGGCGAATGACCCGACGGATCGTGTCATTCTCGTCGTCGGCGAGAACGACACGAACGGTGCGGGCCTCGAGGGTGCCGTCCGCGTTTCGCAACGGCTCTCCACGGCACTCAGTCGGACGGTCGCCTACGCACTTCCCCCCGTCAACGCGAAAGACGTGCGCGAGTGGCTGACCGCCGACGTTCGCGCCGAATCGTCGTGGCACGAACGCGGTGCGGAGTTGCTTCGGTATCTCGAAGCGAACGCAACGATCGCGAACTTTCCTTCCGAGCGGGAAAGCGAGAACCCCTTACACACTCAACGGAAGGTCGAAACTGGTGCGGATGAACTCCGAGTCAATAACGAAGCCGTGGCCGCGCTTGCCGGGGAAGACGGCCTGTACCAGCGCGGTGGTCAACTTGTGTCGATCGGGCAACCACTCGATGTCACCGCGACGGAAGCGAACGTTCGCAGAGCGATTGGTGTGACGAAAATTCGTCCGTTGACTCTGCCGGGTTTGCGCGAACGCCTTACGCGGTGCGTTCACTTTTACGGCCTCAAGCAGACGAGAGATGGCGTCGTCGAACGCCACGATCACTCGCCGTCTTGGTGTACGAGTGCCGTGTTCGATCGAGGATGTTGGCCCGTACCGGTACTCGAAGCCGTCGTTCCGCACCCGGCCTTTCTGCCGACGGGTTCGCTCCTCGCCACGACCGGGTACGACCCCGGAAGCGGGTTGTACTCTTTCCTCGAAGCGAATCTCGAACTGACCGTACCCGAACGTCCGACCCCCGAAGACGTGGCCCGCGCCGTCGCCACGCTCGAAGACGTGCTATTCGATTTCCCGTTTCAGACTACGGCACACAAGGGCGCGTGGTTTGCGGCCTTGCTCACGCCACTCGCGTGGTTCGCCTTCGAAGGCCCGGCCCCGTTCTTCCTCATCGACGCGAACACGCCGGGAACGGGAAAGGGCCTGCTCGCCGACGTGATTGCGATCATCGTCACGGGTTCCGAGTTTCAAAGGACGACTTACACCCCCGACCGCGAAGAACTCCGCAAGCGGATCACGGCGTTCGCAATCGGAGGCGAGCGGATGGTGCTGTTCGACAACCTTGCGGGTTCCGTCGGGAACGACGTGTTCGATAACGCCCTGACTTCGATCAGCTGGAAAGATCGCATTCTCGGCGGGAATACGAACTACGAAGGCCCGCTCCACGTCACGTGGTACGGCACGGGCAACAACGTGCAACTCGGCGCGGACACGGCGCGTCGAACGTGCCATATCCGAATGGAGAGTCTGGAAGAACGACCCGAACACAAAGAGGGCTTTCGCCATCTGAAACTTCGTGAGTACGTCCGACGCCGTCGCGGCAAGTTCCTTTCGGCGGCACTCACGATCCTGCGTGGGTGGCACGTGGCGGGCAGACCGACGCACAATTTGCGGAACTGGGGTTCGTTCGAAGAATGGTCGGGAATCGTCCGCGAAGCGGTCGTCTTTGCGGGTCTGGATGATCCGATCCTGACGCTCGAAGAGTTGCAACGCGCGTCCGATCGCGACCCCAACCTCATGAAGATCATCCTCGACGCGATGCAACGGCTCGACCCGAATCGGCACGGATTAACGACGGCCGAACTCATTCATCGGAGTCAAGGCAGCGAGAATGCGGAATTGCGCAGTGCGTTGGAGGAACTCTGCGGGAAACTCGACGGGCGCAAACTCGGAGGACGATTCAAGCATTTTCAACAACGGAACTTCGGCGGGAAAATGCTCGATAAAGCGGGGGAAGACCGAAATAAGTCGAGTCGGTGGGCCGTGTTTGCCGTCGGCCCGGCCGCGAACCGGACGGAAACGGAACCCGCTTCACTGGCAATTCGCCAGCCGAATGCCGGAGATGCGGGAGATGCGGGGTCAATTCCTCCTCACGCCGCGTCGACCGAAAGCCTCTTCGGGGAGACTTATCGAGGATTGCCCGACTGAAGCGATGCAACGGACTCCCGCGATCCCGGTTCGACCGGGTATACTTCACTCACCTACCACGCAGGTTCTCAGTCATGGCTTCGATATCGAAAGACCCTTCGGGAAATCGCACGATTCAATTCGTCGGGGTCGACGGTAAGCGTCGATCGATTCGCCTCGGCAAAATGAACGCCAAGCAAGCCGAGAGCCTCAAAATCAAAGTCGAGACGCTCGCGTCCGCCATCGCCGCGAAACTGCCGCTCGATTCAGAAACCGCCGCATGGCTCGGCAACATTGGCGACGAACTCTCCGCGAAACTCGCCGCCGTGGGGCTGATACCCGAACGAGAATCGCGCAAGTTGGCGGACTTCCTCGACACCTACATATCCGGACGGAAAGCGGACTCCAAGCCCGCTACGGTTGTGACTCTGGAGCGAGTGCGGATCGATCTCGTTGCCGTTTATGGTGCGAATGCGTGTTTGCGG
>JAYSKW010000409.1:0-2282 GCA_043726085.1 Limnoglobus sp. | reverse complement strand
TGCTCCGGTGAATCCCCCTTTGCTTCGAGTGCGGCGGCGTAGTCCCTCAAGTGTTCGGTGAGAGGACGGCGGGCGTGTTCTTCGGCCGGGTCGATGATGCCGACGCGAACCCGCGACGCGGTGCGTTCCGTCTCGGCGGCGAGTTGTTCCGTCGCCTTCAAGTCGGCGAAGCCCTTCACCCGGCGCACGGTGCCGGTGGCGTCGCGGCATTTGAAGTACCAGCACTTCGACGGGCGGAGGTAGTTCCGTCCGTCTTTCGTGAGCGGGAACAGAGTCGTACGGCCTTTCCATTTCAGGCGAGCGTGCGGCTTGCCATCGTGGTCGATGAATTCGGCGTCGGGCGGAAGTGGTCGCGGGCTTGTGAGCTTGAACGGCTTCGGCATGATCGGTGAACCCTTCTGAGAACGGCCGGGCCGACGGGTGCGGTTCTCAGGTCGCATCCCGCCGTCCGGCCTAAAGGCGGGTGAAGTATAGCCGACGGTCGCACGGCGCGCCAGGTCAGTTGGAGTCAGTCCGGCACGCCGCGGGGCGCTTCCGCGGAGTCGCCGAGTCGGCCTTCGGAGATTTTCAGTTGCGCTTCTTTCAACGCGGCGGCGCGTCGTCGTGCCACTTCTTCTTTGCCGAGGGGCGGGGCGTCATCGCCGGGAAATGATCCCGCATCTCCCGCTTCTCCGGCATCTGAATCGCCCGATGCAGGATATGCGGGAGAAGCGGGTTGAGTTTCCGGCGGCTTCGGGGTCGTGTACATGGGGAATACAGCCCAGCGATTCGCCTTGGATCGATCCGTGCCGGCTTTGTCGAGCATCTTCCCGCCGAAGTTTCGCCGTTGGAAGTGCTTGAACCGCCCGCCGAGTTTGCGGCCATCGAGCTTCCCACAGAGTTCTTCGATTGCTCCACGAAGTTCCCCGTCATCGGAAGAATCCCCTTGGCATTTGACGATGAGGTCGGCAGTGGTCAAGCCGTGGCGGTTCGGGTCAAGTCGTTCCATCTCTTCGAGTATGGTTCCCATGCTGGCCGCGTCCCGGTCGGCCAGCATTTGCAGTTCTTCCCGTGTTTTGCCGGGATCGGGAAGGCCGGCGAAGACGATGGCTTCCCGGACGATGGCCGACCACCCTTCGTACGATCCCCAATTCGGCAAGTTGTGAGTCGGCCGGCCGGCCACGTGCCACCCGTGCAGGATCGTGAGCGCGGCGGAAAGGTACTTCGCCCGATGCTTTCGGACGTGAACCCGGAGTTCCTTGTGGCGGAAGTTGCCTTTGAGCTCCGGCCGTTCTTCCGGGCTTTCCATCCGGATATGGCACACACGCCGGGACGTGTCGGCGCCGAGTTGCACGTTGTTCCCGGTTCCGAACCACGTGACGTGAAGCGGGCCGTCGAAGTTCTTGTTCCCGCCGAGAAGTCGATCCTTCCACGACGCCGAAGTGAGGGCGTTATCGAACACGTCATTGCCCACGGCCCCGGCCAAGTTGTCGAGCAAGACCGCACGTTCCCCTTCCACGGCCAGCGAAGTGATTTTCTTGCGGAGTTCTTCGCGGTCGTTGGTGTAGGCCATCGTGGAGAACCGCCGGCCGAAAATGACGATAGCGATGACATCGGCCAGCAACCCCTTCCCGGCGCCCCGGACGTTCGCGTCGATGAGGAAAAGAGGCGCCGGGCCGTCGAACGCGAACCACGCCAGCGGTGTGAGCAAGCCGGCGAACCACGCGGCCTTGTGCGCCGGAGTTTGGAACGGGAAGTCGACCACCGCGTCTTCGAGGATTTCGACGGCGCGGGCCACGTCTTCGCGGGTCGGGTTCGCCGGCACGTTCACTTCGAGGTTCGCTTCGAGGGACAAAAACAGATGGCTTTCGGGGTCGTAGCCGGGTTCGGAGAGAAGCGAACCGTTCGGGAGGAAGGCCGGGTGAGTGACGATGGCTTCGAGGTGCGGTACTGGCCATTGGCCATGGTCGTACACGGCGCCGACGCACCACCCCGGCGGATGCTCCGGACGTTCGACGATGCCTTCATCGGTGTGCTTTCTTGTGACGAATTGGGCGCACCGGGAGAGGCGTTCCCGCAAACTCGCCAGAGTGAGCGGGCGAACCAGTGTCGCGCCTTGCGGCCGACGAATCGGCGATTCGGCCGGGGAATCTTCGCGCTGTTGCACCACGGCCACCAACTGCCCACCGCGCTGATACAATTCCGGTTCCTCGGCGAGCGCGGCCGCGGCTTCGCAGTTCACGCGGAACTCTTCCGTATTGACGACGATTTTCGGCCGGGCCTGCGTCGAACTCGAGTCCTCG
>JAYSKW010000408.1:0-22999 GCA_043726085.1 Limnoglobus sp. | reverse complement strand
TTCGATCCAGGCACCGTAAAAAGCGACGCTTGAGATTCACTAAATGTCGAATTTCTAGGGAAAAAAGCCATAAAAATAGCGCAACTTCAAAACTTGCGCTACGGGCTGGCACGATGGTCGCGCTCAATTTCGTCACTTCAGCAGGCCGCGATCGCGCAGGTAGTTTAACACGAGCTTCTCGAACGGAACACGATTGCTGGTATACAGATACGACATGCCGCGGCGGTTGCAGAACCCGGCGAGGCCCGCTCGAAATGCGGCGAGGGTGCGTTGATAGCGTTCTAAAAGTGGGGCGCTGATCGTCACTTCGGCCACATCGGCATCTTCCGCGTCGGTGAGCTTCAAATCGCCCGTAAACGCGGGGTTCACCTCTTCTTCGGCGAGAATCTGAATCGCGTAAACGTCGTACCCTCTGGCGTTTAGGTAGCGAAAGCCCTCTTCGTAACCGCCTTTGTCCATGAAGTCGCTGAGGACGACGACGACTCCGCGACTCGAATGACGCATACTGAACGCTTTCATCGACTTCGAAAAATCCGAAGAACCACCGGCGGGGACATCGTCGATGAATTGGATCAATCGCCATAAACTCGGTCGTCCGCGGAACTGCGGCGAGCGGGCGGAAGTCGCTCCGCCGAAAGACTCTATGGCCACGCGATCGAGGTTCGCAAGACCCACGAAACCGAGGGCGGCCGCCACTTGTTTCGCGTAGCGTAACTTCGTCGGCGCGCCGTAGTTCATCGACTCGCTGACGTCGATGAGTAGGTGGACGTGCAGATCTTCTTCTTCGACGAATATCCTTAAAAACAAGCGATCCAGACGGCCGAAGAGGTTCCAATCGAGGAAGCGGAGGTCGTCGCCGACGGTGTAGGCGCGGAAGTCGGCGAACTCGGAGCCGCGCCCTTTCCGCTTACTCAGGCGGTCGCCTTTCATGCGACCCGCACGCACCTTCTTCGAGACGAGTTCGAGCGTCTCCAAGCGTCGCAAAAACGATGTGGATAGTAGTGGCTCCTCGGCAACGGCGATCGTTTCTGCCATGACGTAACTCGTTCCCAGCTTTCGCGTTTCAACCGCTACATCTGCGCCAGACCCCGCTGCCAGTGTAACGACTTTGCAACGCTTAGGCTGCGAACTCGGAGGAAAATCGTGGATTCGAGTATAAATGAAAAACGAGTCGATGGGCAAATTCGTCTAAAGTCTACGGCGTAAACTGTATTGTCGCTCGTTCGGTAGCCAAAACTTCGGCGGAACAGGTGGTTGGGACGATGGGGAAACGCCTGAAACTACGAAAGCCGATTCACTTGCGCTGCGAGACGCTCGACGATCGCATCGTACCTGCCGCGCTCGTTACGAGCAATTTGCCTGCCACCAGCACCGAAATCGTCGCGCAAACGACATCGAAACAGCCGCTACAAGACCTTGCGAATATCGTCTCGTTTTTGGATTTGTCGAGCCAAATCGACGTCTCGCGTTCCAGTATCGTCGTCCAAATGCCCTCCTTTTCGGGCGTCACCACATCGACGTTGCAGATCGCACTGCGGTCGGGTGCCAATTCGCAGACGGTCGTACAAACGCTGTCGCAGTTGAATTTTTACGACTCGGTGACGCCGAACTACATCTACAGCCGCGCGGCGGACTTACGCGAAAAGATTCCGAACGATCCGAAGTTCGTCGATCAGTATCACCATCCGATTATTCGCACGCCACAAGCCTGGGACAAGACCGTCGGCAGCCCCGGCGTGATCGTGGCGATTCTCGACGATGGCGTCGATATTAACCATGCGGATTTGAAGGATAACGTCTGGGTCAACCGCAACGAAGTACCGAACGATGGCATCGACAACGACGCCAACGGCTTCATCGACGATGCAAATGGCTGGGACTTCGTTCACGACTCGTCGAACGTGTTTCCCGATGATGCGATGCGCGATACGCACGGCACCGAAGTCGCGGGGTTACTGGCGGGGCGAATCGACAACGCGACGGGCATCACCGGCGTTGCGGGCCGCATCACGTATTTGCCGTTGAAGGTGGTCGGCAGCGGATCGACGACATCGTTGACGTTCGCACGGGCGGTGGCGTATGCCGTGCAAAACGGCACGAAAATCATCAACAATAGCTTGAACATCGACTCGTTCGTCGGCGACCCGACGTTCCAATCGGCGGTGACGTTCGCGTACAATCGCGGGCTGTTGTGGGTGAACTCGGCCGGCAACGAGAACATATCGAATGCGGCCCGGCAGGCGTTCGAGGAAATGATCTTGGTTGCGGCAACCGACCGCAACGACGTCAAGACTGGTTACAG
This sequence comes from Limnoglobus sp., assembly GCA_043726085.1. Lineage (GTDB taxonomy): Bacteria > Planctomycetota > Planctomycetia > Gemmatales > Gemmataceae > Limnoglobus. The sequence goes on along the minus strand of JAYSKW010000408.1, from coordinate 20,697 downwards.
CAACTACGGCTCCGGCATCGACATCGCGGCACCCGGTGGCACGAGCAGCGATGGCCTCGTCACGACGATTCCACAAAACGTCTACGGCACCGCATTTGGAACGAGCGTTGCCACGCCACTGGTCGCGGGTACGGCGGCGCTCATCTGGTCGGCATTTCCCGGTTATTCGCGTGATCAAGTTGCGTCGGCGCTGATCGCGAATGCCGACGATATTGCCGCGAACAACATGAGCTTCATCGACATGCTCGGCTCGGGCCGGGTGAACGTGGCAAAAGCCGTATCGGGCGCGCCGATCGTCACGAAACTCGGTCGTTTGTCCGGCCTGCCCGACGAAGGCGCTTCCGCACCGAGTTCGATCGCGGGCTTTTCGCTGCGGCTGAATAGCCCGTTGAATGCGAACACGGTGGTAATTAACAACTTCGAGCTGCGTTGGGCCGGGATGGACAATCAGTTCGGTACCAGCGACGACGAACTGATTCCGTTCGCGATCAACGGCGGTCGGTCGTACAAAATCGGCACGAACGGCCTCGATTTCGCGGTCGGAGCGGAGTTGGAACGCGGGCTGTATCGGTTCACCGCGAAGTCGGGCGGGTTGACCGATCCTTTCGGCAATGCGGTCGATGGCGATGGCAACGGCACAGCGGGCGGGAACCTGGTTCGGAACTTCGGAGTTGCGTATCAGGCGAGCGGTCGCGTCTACGAGGACATCAACAACGATGGCTACGAAGATCCTTCCGATCCGGGGCTGAAGGACGTTGTCGTTTTCGGCGACACCAACGGCAACGGCCGTTTCGATAATTTGACGTTCCAGAGTACCAATGGCGTCAACATTCCCGACGCGAACCCGGCGGGTGTGGCGATACCGATTTCGGTGTCGGGGGCGGGTGTCGTCGGTTCGATTAGCGCCAGCATTTATATTTCGCACTCGAGGCCATCGGAACTGACGATTACGCTCGTGTCGCCCGATGGCGACCGCGTCGTGCTCTATCGCAACGGGGATATTCCCGAGATTAACTCGCCGGGCTTTCACATCTTCAAATTTGAAGACGGCATCGAGGAACGGGCCGAATTGCAGCCGACGATCGTTCAGCATTTCGTGCGCCCCGTCGAACCGCTATCGAAGTTCCTCGGCAAGAACGCGAACGGCAACTGGAGCGTGGAAGTCTCGGACAACTCCGTGGGTAACACGGGGAGCGTGGTGTTTGCGTCGATCTCACTATCCTCGGAGCCGACGGCCCGAACCGACGCGAACGGCTTCTTCAACATCAGCGGGCTACCGCCCGGAACGACGCGGATTTCGATCGCCAACGCGACGGGTTATCAACGTGCGGCCAACGGCGGCGCGATCAGCGTAGACCTCAGCGGGCCGAATCCTCCCGCACCGATCTCGATCGGCTTGTCGCGAATCAACGGCATCACCGGACGGGTGCTCCGCGATAACGGCGACGGTGTTTTTGGGCCGACCGATGCGGGCATCGCCGGTGCGATCGTGTACCTCGACGCGAACGCCAATGGCATCCCCGATGGCGTGGAGCAAACGACGACGACCGATTCCTTCGGCAACTACACCTTCGGCAACCTCGGCGTCGGTACGTTCGCGGTGCGCTATCAAAATCCTCCGGGTTTCTCGCCGGTGGCAACGACCCCGACGACTCGCACCGTGAATCTCACTGCCGAAACCCCACTCGTTACGGGGAACGATTTCCTGTTCGTTCGCGAAACCGCACCCGTTCGCGTTCAACTTTCGAGCGTCGCGCCGATTCGAAACGCACCGCTCGAATCGGTTGCCATCACGCTCAGCGAACCACTGCCAGGGTTCGGCATCGCGAACGTCGCACTCACGCGCAACGGCGTGCCGATCAGCCTCGCGGGGACGACGTTGCTCGGCTCGGGTGTGCAGTACACGCTTATCGGTTTGAAAGAACTCACACGCGCCGATGGCGAATATGCGTTGACCATCAACGCCCCTGCACCGACGGGAATGCCGGGGCGTCAACCGATCGTCGTCACCGCGACTTGGACGATGGACGGCATCGCGCCGACGTTGAATTTGATCGCGACGACGAACCCGACGACGGGTAACGTCACCGGCGGGAACTTGACGTTCACCAAACCCGTCACGGGCGTCACGCTCGCCGATTTCGTCTTGGTGCGAAACGGTATCATCGTCCCGATCGACAGTGCGATCCTCAGCGGCTCGGGTGCGACTTACAATATCGCGTTGCCGCAGGAACTCGTCGCGGCCGCGGGCGATTACGTGTTGCGATTGGTGGCGATTGGCTCGGGCATCCGCGACAGCGCGGGGAACGACCTGGCCGCGAACTCGGAGATTACCTGGACGGTGATCGCCCCGCCGGTCGTTACGAAATTGGTCACCCGCACGGTCATTGCCACGGGAGAAGGCGGGCCGGGTCGGCTCAACATCTACGACACGGCGAACGGTCGGTTCCTCATCAATCTCGTGCCGTTCGATGCCGGTTTCACGGGCGGTATCCGCGTCGCCACCGGCGATGTCAACGGCGACGGCGTCGAAGATATCATCGTGGCCGCGGGGCCGGGTGGCGGGCCGCGCGTTCGCATTTACGATGGGGCAAAATTTATCACCATCGCCGACTTCATGGCGTTCGAGTCCGAATTCACCGGCGGTTTGTTCGTCTCGGCCGGCGACTTCAACGGGGATCGCAAGGCAGACATCGTCGTGTCTCCCGATAACGGTGGCGGCCCGCGCGTGACGATTTTCGATGCCGTCACGCTGACGCCGATCGCGAACTTCTTCGGCATCGACGACCTCGCGTTTCGCGGCGGTGCCCGCACCGCCGTCGGCGATATCAATCGCGATGGCACGCCCGATCTCATCGTGGCCGCCGGTACCGGTGGCGGCCCGCGGCTGGCCGGTTACGATGGCACGTCGATCCTCAGCGGGTTGCCGACGAAGCTGTTCGAGGACTTCTTCGCATTCGAGCCGGGCCTGCGCGATGGCGTGTTCGTTTCGAGCGGCGACTTCAACGCCGATGGCTTCGCGGACATCGTCATCGGTGCCGGTCCCGGTGGCGGCCCGCGTCTGCTCATCCTCGATGGCAACGCACTCGCAACCGCGGGTCTCTTACAAATCAACCACGACTTCTTCGCCGGCGACCCCACCAGCCGCGCCGGCGTTCGCATCGCAGTGAAAGACATCGACGGCGACGGCCGCCCCGACCTCTACGCGGCCGATGGCGTCGGCGGCTCCAGCGCCGTCCGCATCTACTACAACCGCGACCTCGGCACCAACCCACCACCATTAGGCGACACCCTCGACGACTTCCCCGGCTTCACCGGCGGCATCTTTGTGGGGTAGAAGCGATGGAAGCAGATGGCGACCCGATGGTGAAGGCGTTGATCGTGCGGCTCGACTGCCGGTTGACTGCGAACCGTCCCGAATACTATGCGATGCTTCAATCCGGCGCGACCGACCCCGAGTTAGATGCTGTGGAAACTCAGTTCTCGCTCGTTTTGCCTGGAGCGTTCCGACAACTATACCGGTGGCGAAGCGGGCAAGATCCGATGTCCGCCGCTGCCCTTCAGATGAATCGCTCGTTCTGCACACTGGAAGAGGTCGTCAGCACCAAAGGCATACTCGACGGCATAATCGGGGACGACTTCGACGATCCGCAATACTGGCGGCGCGGGTGGGTGCCGTTCCTGCACAACGGCGGCGGCAGCTACTTGTGCATCGATCTCGTGGCAGAAGATGGCGGGCAGCCCGGCCAACTGATTGGGTTCTGGAAGCGGGACGAAGACCGGACAATCGAGTTCCCAGGCGTAGTGGAGTGGCTGGCCGATTTGGTTGCGACAATGGAGTCTGGCAAGTTGAAGTTGGTTTAGTGTAGTCGCACTTCGGAAAACACTCCCTCCTCAACCGCTATCCCCGTTTCGCCGCGCAGCGTAGGCTTTGCGTAGCGAAGCGCAGGGCGTGAACTTGTTGATGACCTCATCCGATACGCCGAGCCCGCGCTTCGCTCCGAAGACTTCGCGGCGCGGCGAAACGAAGATCGCGTTAAATCGCGTAGTCGATTGGCTCCGATGGCACGTTGAATCGCTTTGCGGATTTCGGCGACATGTAGACCATCTGGCCGACGCGGATGTCGGTTGCTTGTGTCGGTGTCGCTTCGCTCGTATCATTTGCATTACTCTATTCGCCGTATCCGACACGGATCACCGATGGTTAAGGTCGAAGCCCGATTGGTTGCGGCGGCTCCGGGTGCCCCGCCGATCTGGGTTCAAACGCTCGAACGGGATGCCAAAGCCACTCTAGCCCGCGTTGCGGGTATCGACGACGGCGAAGGCGGTCTCACAACCTGGGGCCTCGCCGTGCCGGGCGTTCCCGAGATGGAATCGCGCAACCTCAGTTCGCGCGGCTGGCACGCATCGTTCCTCTGGGATGGCACTCACCTCACCGTTGCGCGGCGAATGATCCCGCCGACGACCAACGGCTTGCTCACCGCCGATGGCAAAGCCGCACCCGATGAAATCCGCTTAAAGCCAGGCGAAGCGTTCCGAATCGCGAGATTTCACTTCACAGCGATTGCCGTACATCCACTGACGAACGAATGGGATGCGTCGATCCCACCCGAACTCACCGCACCGTTGAAACCGCGTGGCCGCGAGGGCAATCGGGCCACGGAAGTCGTGCGGTCCGAAGAAGAAGTCCTGAAAACGCCGCTCGTCGATTCGGACCGCGTGATTGCGGGATTGCTCGATATCGTCGACCGTTTCGACCCGACCACATCGTCCGAAAAGCTCGATGATCTGTTCCGCCAAGCGGTGCGTCGTGCGGTGTCGTGCGATGGTGCGGCCGCCGATGTCGTCGATGTTCCGCCCATCGGCGCGGGTGATCCGAAGCCGCGTGGCAAAGAGATCATCCCGCGATTTAGCCGCACGTTCGTCCGCGATGCGATTGCGAAAGTCGGCCCCACTGGTGGCGTTCTGGCGGGCGTGTGGCGGAACGATCATTCCTCGATCGTCCGGCCGCCCGGCCTCAGCACGACGGGGATGATGTCCACCACTTCGATGCCCGGTTGGGCGGTCTGTGCCCCCGTGCCGTCGCGCAATCCCGGTGAAGATGCCATCGTTCTGTACGTCTCCGCCCCGCTGTTGGACCCATCGCGTGCCATTGATCCCGCTACCGATCCGGGTATTGCCCAGGCGCAAAAAGTCGTGTTGCTGTTCGCGAAGTTGTACGCCGCGCTGAACCGCGTTACCCGCGACGATGCGCGTTACCGCGAGATGCGGCGGTTCCTGCCGGGGCCGGTTCGCGGCCTGATGAATCGCCCCGATTACGCGCAGAAACTTGCGCCGCGCAAGCTCGATGTCACGGTGATCTTTTGCGACCTACGCGGCTCGTGTGGCGTCGCCGACGAAGGCAAAAACGACCTGAAATCGCAGTGGGATCACGTCTTCAAGGAAGCGCTCGAGCAGATGAGCCAGGCCATCGTCGATAACGACGGCGTCATCGGCGGATTCATCGGCGATGCGGTAATGGGCTTCTGGGGCTGGCCGGACGAGTTGGCCCCCGCCAGCCAGGTTCGGCAAGCCGCACGGGCCGCACTCGCGATTCGCCGCAACTTCGACCGACTCCGCAAGAAGCCGAATTCGCTTCTCGCAAAGCTGCGTATCGGTATCGGCCTCACGCACGGCCCCGCGCTCGTCGGCAAACTCGGCAACTACGACATGGACAAAATCGACGTCTTCGGCCCGACCGTGAACCGGGCCGCACGCCTGGAGGGCCTCACCAAGCGGTTCGGCGTCGAAGTCCTCGTCGATGAATTCGTGGCGAAGGAACTCGGCGACGGTCGTGCCGCCGGTGGCCGTCTGCGCCGCGTCGCTCGCATCGCACCCGCTGGCATGGATGTGCCGTTCGACATTCACGAACTGCTCCCGCCCGAAACCGATGGCAACCCTGGCGCAACGGCGTGGATCTGCAACCAGTTCGCCCAAGCCCTAAGCGAATTCGAGGCCGGTTGGTGGGAGAACGCCCGGCTGCAACTCGAACCGCTACTCGCGCAAGACGACGGCCCCAGCCAGTTCCTGACGACGCGAATCGACAACTACTCGACGCCACCCGAAGACGCCAAACCCGACGCCGCCGGGTACTCGTTCGTCAAAGACGCAAGCGGCGTCTGGTACATCCGATCGAACGAAAAGTAACGTCACTTTCGACGTTCATAATCGACGTAAGTCACAATTGCGGAGTTTCAAAAACCGTTTTTTTGCCATTTTTTCGTCTCAAAATGCCACTTTTCGATCGCAAATCGCCGATCCGTTTCGATGGTTTTTGCCGTAACTCGTACTCATGTTGTGGGTTACGCCGAGGGCCGTCAATTTGCCACTCGCCGCAAGTACCGACCAAAAATCGACCGTACGCGACACAAAATCGACCGAGCACGACATAAAATCGACCGAGCACGACATTTCTATGTCATTTGGAGACACTTTTGGGTGTGTCCGCGCACGATGCAAAAGCCGACTTACGTCGGATCGCCTTGGATTTTTTGACTATGCGAATTCGTGTGGGTGTGACCAACCCAAAGCCCACGGACGAATGTCCGTGGGAAGTTCCGTTAGTGGAGGCCTCGCGGCAAACAAGCGACCGTATTGCGCATTGCCGCGTGATAAAAAACGCTCGAAATGATTTGCATTATGGTAAGCAGTGGTTACAATTCGCACGGATACGCTGCCGACAGTCGGCAGAATAACGGGTTCGACGATCGGAGGGTGCCGGAGTGGCGAAGGCGCAATTGCCCATCTGGCTGCGGGTTGCCGTGATCGCTCCGTCGTTCGCGCTGTATGTCACCGCCTGCTTCCTGCCAGCTGCGGCGTTCAGCGTGGCCTGCAACGACAGCACCGCGTACGGGCTGGCTCTGCTGCTGTGGGGCTGGATGGACGGCCCACAGGCGTGCCTGCCGTGGTCGTCCAACTTCCTCTGGCTCGCCGCCGTCGTGCTGGTCGCGGTCGGGCGGCCGGGATTGGCGTGGGGGTGTGCAGCGGTCGGGCTGCTGTTCGCCGGCCGGGTGCTGTTCCCGTACCCTGGGGCGGTGCTGCTGGAGGCCAAGTACTGGTGGCTGGGCAGCTACGCAGTGCTGGCCGCCAGTTGCGGGGCGGCGTGCGTCCGGTTGTGGGTGGCCAGTTTGCCGCCTCGGGCTTCAGACGCCGCCGCAGAAACTTCTTCTGACGGTGAGCAATAACCTATCGCTGTGACCGGTGCCCTGTATCACCTTCGGCGCGCACCGCTTGAGACGACGGTCCTCGAACTTTTTCCAAGGCGGCGATTCATTCCGAATTGTCAAGCGCATGCGCCCCGTTTTACTCACGACTTCGACTACGTCAGAATCGCCTTGTAAAACCCGCCTTCCTCGCACAGCGGGCTGGCCGGAAATCGTGCCCTGGCCGCAGTAACAATACAATCCCATGCATGACACAAAAGGGTGGCCGATGAAGCGGATCGAACGCGAGCAGGCTCGGAAATATGCCTTCGATTGGCGCGACGAGCCGCTGCTTCACGTCGAGGCTGGCGAGTCGTTCGAGATCGAAACCTACGACGCCAGCACGGGCTATTTTCAAACGAGTGCGGACAAGGCGATACCGAGCTTGCGACCGGGCTTTCACCGTACGCCGCCACTGGCGAACCCGATCGGCGGGCCGGTGTATTTGCAAGGGGCCGAACCCGGCGATGCGGTCGTTGTGACGATCGAAGACATTCTGGTCGACGAGTATTCGTGGGTGGCAATCGGGCCGCGACGCGGGCCGTTGGGCGAATCGACGCGCTGGCCCGAACTTTCGTCCAGTTACACGACGAAAATTCTTCGCCACACGCCGGGGCCGAGTGGCACCATGCGCGACGGCACGGTTCACTTCAGCGACGCGATTTCGTGGCCGATCACGCCGTTCGTCGGCACGCTCGGCGTCTGCCCGGATCGCGAAGTCGTCACGAGCCTCGACGGCCAAGGCGCGTGGGGCGGCAACCTCGACATTCGCGATTTTGCCGTGGGAAACCGCATCTGGCTGCCGGTGTATCACCCCGGCGCATTACTGTACTTGGGCGACGTTCACGCGAGCCAGGGCGACACCGAATTCACCGGCACCGCCGCCGAAACCAAGGCCACCGTGCGGCTCCATATGGAGATCGTCAAACGCAAAAAGCTGACTGGCGTGCGGATCGAAAAGCCCGAGTCGATCATCGCGATTCACGCCGACCGCCCGTTGGAAATCGCCGTCGAAACCGCAACGGTGCAGCTCATGGATTGGCTCATCGCCGAGCACAGCTACACGCCCACGGATGCGTATTGCCTCGTCAGTACCTGCCCCGATTTCCGCATCCACGTCTATCAAATGTGCAAGATCGGCAAGCTCAGCTACGTGGCGGGGGCCGAGATTCCGAAGCGATATTTGGGTTTGTGAGTGTTTCGGCGATGCCGAAAGCGTACTGCCACCCGATATCACCCTCTGAACAGGCCGCACAAACTTCCTGGGGCTTTAGTCTATCCGTCCATCGAGCTCCGCCGAGAGCGTGAGATATTCGTCTGCCCAGCCATTCGCCATCGACGTTTCCTGGAGAGCACCCGTGGGAGCAAACAGAAGCGTGAGCTCATCGCGATTCAGCGTTTTTCCTTTGGCAATCGATTCCATCGCGCGGTTGAGAATCGCCACAATTTCCTCAACGCCTGTGGGAGAGTAAACGGCATCTTGCGACGCTTGAGAAAGGTCGCGACTGCGTGTTAATAAGGCCATGAGTGACATCAACCGCATCCTGTTTTGAGACATGCACACCCTTGGTGTAACTCGCCCCAAGCCGTTCACTTTCGCTTTTTCAAGGTCTCGCAGTAACTGTCATTCGCAGCTCGGACCGTCCTCTGTTGCCGAACTCCAAAACGCAGCCGTACGTGTGGATGATTTTCAATTCGCCGCGACGCGAAGGCTTTGCGAAGCGGAGCGCGTGGATTTCACGCATCACCGATAATAGTGAAGTCCACGCGCTCCGCTACGAAGACTCCGCGTCGCGGCTAATTCCCACGGCCCACCTTTACGATTCCGCAAAGTTAAAAAATCCGCGGCGGCGGCGGGATGCTCACTTACCGAAGCACGCGAAATAATCGCGAATTGCCTCGGGGACAAGACAAGGAATCGTTCCGGCATCGATTCTTTCACGCAGTTAACATTTGCCCCAACGCACAGATGAGATAAATACCGCCCTGCGAAACGCGATGTCAAGAATCGATTTCGCAACGTTCACGAGCATTCGTTTCGTTATAACTGTAGATGAATTTAAGTTTGGATGTACCGAAAACAATCTCAGCCGATCAGTTTGCGGTAGTCGTCCATGAGGTGCGCCATCACTTTGCTCTTGATGCCGCCCCAGACTTTGTCGCCGATTTCGCCGCTGAACAACCCCGTCGCGACATCGCCGGCGGCCCCTTGCAGATACGTCAGCAGGTTCGCGGCTTCGTTGCCGTCGCCTAGGAACATCAGCTTGTTGCAGTGGGCGAAATCGTTGGCGACGAGGCTCATCATCGGCAACAGTGGCACGGGGTCCGGTGGGTTCACGTAGCGGAAAATCGTATTCGGGAACTCACGGTCGAACGCATCCGCCACGGCTTGGTTGCCGACCATCGGCGCGCCGAACGTGTAGACTTGATGCACCGAAATGAACTTGCGTTTGAACAGCCACGCCCCCAGCAGCGCGAGCGCCCCGCCGAGGCTGTGCCCCGTCACCCAAACGGGGCGATCTTTCGCTTTCACTTCGGCTTCGAGTTGCGGGTAGAGTTCGTCCCAAACGTCGGTGATCGCGCCGACGAACCCCTGATGAAACTTCGCCCCAACGCCGGCCGCGAGAAACTCCGTGGACAGTTTGCCTTGCGGCACGATCAACAAGTTCATCGCGTTCGTCAGCAGCCAATCTTTGAGGCCATCGATGCTCGTCGGCCCTTCGCTGCCGCGAAACGCCACGACGATGTGGTTGTCGTTCGTCGCCAGATACGCCTGCGTGTTGTTGACGCTAATCAGCTTCGCCGTCAGCCCGAGTTCGCTCTGGAACACCTCCGTACCCCGCTCGGCCGGGTAGTACGCAAAGTGCGACGCCGCCGCAAACGCCTTGGCATTCCGCAAGTCGCCGCGTTCATCCTCAAAAAACTCGAATGGCATTCCGTCGTCTCCTGGTGGTAGTCGGTCCTGTAAAGGACCGCTCACGTAGCCCATGGTGTAACCATGGGAGGCGGCCCCGATCCCATGGTTACACCATGGGCTGAACGAGCGACCCTTTCAGGGTCGGAAACTTTCACTTCGTCAACTTGCGGTCGGGGACGGCGGCTTTCCAGTCGCGGGCGGTCTGGCCCTTTACGGCGGTGCCGGTCAGGTCGAGTTCCATCAGCGCGGTGAGCGGCACGATGTGTTGGCGGAAGCCGTCGTCGGTGATTTTCGTACCGGCGAGCCGCAACGAACGCAGCTTCGGCAACGTCGCAATCATCGCCAGCGATTTATCGGTGATGGCCGACCCGTTGAGATCGAGTTCGCGCAAGTTCGGCATATCGCGGAGGCGTTCGACGAGTTCATCGGTCACGTCGGCATTCGCCCACTGGAGTACGGCGAATGTCTTCTTCGCGTTCAAAATTTCGTACTCGCTCGGCTTCGCACCCGTCAGCGTCAGGCGCTCTTCGGCCTGGCTGCCTTCGACCGCCTTGACTTCGGTTTTCGCTTTGTCGTCGGGCGGGGCGAACTTGTTGATGAGGATCGGCGACGCGGCAATCGCCGTCCCGAGCACGATCACCAGCCCCGGTTTGAACCCGCGCACGACGATCGTGCGAAGCACGGGCAGCAGCCGGATCAGCAACCAAACGAGGCCCACAACTGCAATCGCCAGCCCCACAGCCAGTACGATCGCACCCGTTCGTTCGTCGATCCGGAACATGAAACCTCGCAGCAAAAGTATGCGAAACGCCCAGTAAGCTATTCTCGGATTATGCAGCAAGATTTCCAGGTCGATCGCGAGTTCCTGCTCTTCAGTTTTGCTTATCACAGACTAACGCCGCGCGCAATCCCAGGCAAGTTTGCCCCCGCACTCCGCTTCGCGGCGTTGTCCGTAGAATGCTTGCGTATGCCCCGCGGATTCGCAGGTTGCCCCCACGCGATGAAAATGCTGATTACGGCTGGCGGAACCCGCGCCCACGTCGATCCGGTGCGGTGCTTCTCGACGATCTTCACGGGGAAGTCCGGCGCGACCGTGGCCACTACGGCCTGGAATCGCGGCCACACGGTGACGTTTCTCACGTCGAACCCCGATCAGTTGCCGGAAATTCCGGACCAATCCACGCTCAGCGAACGCCGCTTTCAGACGACGGTGTATTCGTCGTTCGACGATCTCACGATGTTGTTGCAAAAGCACGTGCGAAGCGGCGAGTACGACGTGATTATTCACACGGCGTCGATTGCGGAATATCTCGTAGCGGGTGCGTATACGCCGGACGCGGGGACGCAGTTTCAGCCGCGGAGCCAGACGTGGGATGCACCCGGCGCGCCGAAGTTCGTCGAACGCAAACCGGGACAACTCGATGGCACCGAAGCCGAAGTCTGGGTGCGATTGATGCGCGCGCCGCGACTGATCGACCGCTTCCGCCCGCAATGGGGGTTCCGCGGCACGCTCGTCGTGTTCAAGACGCTCAGTGGCCGCAACGACACCGAACTGATTGCGGCCGCCGACGAAGCGCGCGGGAACAGCTACGCCGATCTCATCGCTGCAAATACCGCCGAATCGGCGAAACACTGGGCGCTGCTCGGCCCCGTCGATGGCCGTTTTGAACGGGTGGCACGCCGCGAACTACCCGAACGAGTGTTGCTGACGATCGAACATATGCGACAGACCGGCAAGGGGAGTTGGCACGATGGCTAATATCTTGCTCGGCGTAACGGGGTCCGTTGCCGCCACGAAAACGCCGGAACTTTCCGCAGCGATTCGGGCAGCGGGGCACGATGTGAAAGTCGTGGCGACCGATGCGGCCACGTACTTTTTCGATGCGAAAACGCTCGGTTGCCCGCTGTACCGCGATGCGGATGAGTGGCCCGGCGAACGCTACGAGCGCGGCGATGCGGTCGTGCATATCGAACTGCGCAAGTGGGCGGACCTGTTTCTGTTCGCGCCGATCGACGCGAACACATTGTCGAAGCTGGCGGTCGGGTTGGCGGACAATTGCTTGACGTGCGTATGGCGGGCGTGGGATTTAGCGAAGCCCGTCGTGTTGGCACCGGCGATGAACACGCTGATGTGGCAACACCCGTTCACGCGGCGGCACCTGCGTTCGATTGCCGCCGACTTCGGCGGCGGCCACCTGCCCGGCCACCTCGACGCGGACCAACTGATCCCGCTGATGAACGACCGCTGCAAGGGGTTGCGGATCGTGCCGCCAATCTCCAAAGAACTCGCCTGCGGCGACGTCGGCATCGGCGCAATGGCTACCGTCGCGGAGATCGTGAACTCTATTCTAGCGAAGTAACTTCGTTGCCTGCACGGGTTGCGAGTGCCGACAAAATGGCATTCGCGGAATAGGCCAGGAATCGGGCGGACCCGTCGCAGAATGCAAAGTGTGCGCCGCCAGAGTGCAGGCTCCAATACTGGAAGACGGCACACGGCTCCTCGACGCGATGTTGCGCATACGGAAACGGGCCGGTGCCGCAGTCCCGGTATTGGGAACCGAAGGTGAGATTGCGATCGTTCACGCCGATGACGGAGTCCAATGAGCCGAAGCCATCCTGGCCGACGCCGGCATACAGCCAGCCATAATGCAAATCTGCACTGGGCGGTCGCTCGCCGATCAGGATTGTCGAGGATGTACCGTCGGAAATCCATTCGAGCCGGGTCGTGGAATTGACGTACATCACACCGTCGCGCTGGGCCGACAGGCTTCCCGCGTTTGCGAGATATGAGGAGACGGAGACGTGTCGGACGACACCGACGACATTGACGGTCCAGGCGGTTTGCGCTCGCCAATCGGTAGGGCAGGCAAACGTTGGCAACAATCGATCGCGGCCCGTGTGGGCCGGCGTGCCCCAGAACGGATCGCGAGTTCGCTTGTAGTCCGCCAGCGCGGCTTGCCAGGCGGCGTCCTGTTCGAGGTGCGGCGTCAGGAGCGTCTGCCACTGGAGGTACGGGGTGCTCGTCCGGACGGGTGCCGCCTGAAACGCGGGCGGCAAGGCACCAGCGGTATCATGGTAGTTGTGAGAGGCGAGCGCAATCTGTTTGAGGTTGTTCCGGCACTGTGCCGAAGCCGCAGCCGCTCGTACTTTTTGTACGGCGGGTAGCAACAACCCGATGAGGATCGCAATGATTGCGATCACTACCAAAAGTTCGATGAGGGTGTAAGCAGTTCGGCGTCGCATCGTTACTCCTTATTTTCGACGGGCATAGTATGCCAGCGTTCCTGCCAGCGCCACGAAGAGAAATGCGCCGAGAAAATAGACCCAGCGACCCACTCCTGGCTGCGGTTGATCCGGAACTGCAGATTGGAGGTTCAGTTCCTTATCTCGGAATTCCAAAGCATCCACCGCGCGCATCTCAAGCGTGTAACTTCGATCCAGCTTGCCATTCCGCCAAATCGGGTAGTCGTTGTTTCGTTTGATCTCCGGGAATGCAATCGCTTGCCCATCGTCCAATTTTAACCCTGCCAATTGAAAGATTTCATCGGGAATCGGCTCGCCGAATTGAACCGATTCGACGGTGATCATCTCGTCGATAATTGGTTTGCCGCGTTGCGTTCGTACATGATGAACGGTTTTCGGATACCACGTGTTGAATTTTTCCAGCTTTTGATAGGTAATATCCGTCGTTTGTACCAATGCTCCATCGTCGACGAAACGAATGGGGTTCATACCAATATCGCGACCGAACCAACATTTCAATGAGACCGGCGGATCTCCCTCGCGCGAGCTACGAATGGGAACTGTGATTAAGACACTCGCCAACCCGTTGAGATCGACCGCTTGAATGGTATGTTCGGACACCTTTGCCAGAAGGTCCATTCTTTGCGTCAGAGGGTCTGTGTTGTAGGCGTACAAATCATTGGGAAGTATGCCGAGGCCGCGCCAGTCGATCCGCCAAGCATCGACCGCATCGAAATCGGGGCCCAGTTTCTGAAACTCGACGATTCTAAGCATACCCTTACGGCCCGAAGCAGTGCGGATGGCGTATCCGGGTCGTTCGCAATTCCGACAGGTGATGGACCGGCGCAATTCGTGTTCTTTGTCCTGAGTACTCGAACTCTTGAATTGGTCGGTGCGGAGCAGGTTTCCACGCGACCAAACCGATACTTGCGAGACGTCGACTTTGTCCGGTACGCCCGGATTGCTGAGCGTTGTTTTGAGCGAGAATACCAGACTATATTCGTTGGGCAGCGATTTCCGACAACTCGCGACTCGCGCTAACACATCTTCTTTTTTCAGTTCATTTTCGGCAAGGACAGAGTTTATAGCAACTGAAAACGCCATAAGCGAAACGAACATCCGCTGTACGATTATCCGAAGTAACATTCTACATGTCCTGCATATGGGTGAATGACCAAAGATATCGAACAGCGGATAGACTGATAGTGGACGCGATACTCGACAACGATATTAAATCAACCCACTCGTACACGCAACCGTAGTCTTGGTGGGGCTAGTGCGTGGCATTGGTGGACCCGAAGTGCAGGCAGGTGAACCCTGTGTAGTAAACGTATAATAGCCTGCCGGAACACCTTCCAAACCCGGAAACCAATAAGTTGTGCTTACGGGTGGCGGCGTCCTCATCGTACAATACGCCATCGTCTCGCATACTGCATTCTGCCCCGAGTCAACACAGCGTGAACCGAGCATAGGAGGAGCTGGATTGTTACCAGCCGACTTGCACCCGAAGTTGTCCGTACTCACGCTGATCGTTCGCGTATTCGCTTTGCAGCTATTCCCATACCAATAACTGCTCTCGGTTTCACAGGCATTTGGCGTGTTGCCATTGCAGACTTTGTTTTCTGCCACTGTTGCCCCAGCCGGATCGCACGGGTCTACCGCTCGGCTCGTGTAGCTCAGGCAGCCTACTGCCAAGCCGAACGCGATCATCTTCAGTAATACTCGCATCACTTCGCTCCTCGAGAGGTTTCGGACACACGGACCCAGACTTTGACTTCCGGCTCGTCGGGCTGATCGGTCAGGGCGGTCAGCCATAACTGACCCGATTCCCAACCCGATATGCCGGGGTCAAAAACAACGCGCACGCTTCGTTCACCGGGCAACACCTTTGCGGTGATGCTCCCGTGGTTGGTCCCAATGTTAGTAATCCGAAAAACTCGTCCGATTTTGGACTGGTAGTTCATCGTTCCTTCGCGATTCATCGTCGTCAGTTCGAGCACGTCTTCGACCGGATCGACCGCACCGTGGACTGTAGCCGTCACGCGAGCTTGAAGGGATCCTGATATTCCATTCGAACCAGTGAAGGGAAAATTCACCGACTCGACGGATCGACCGCGCTTTCCACGCAGCGACCAAGTCAGCGAAAGTTCCGTCGAAGCCCCTGCCGGAATCGTTTCCGTCGAGAATTTCGCTTCGGAACACGAACAGCCTTTGCTGATTGGGCCGAGTGTTACCTCTTCCGAGAAGCTGTTATGGATTTGAAAGGTTGCAGTAACGATTCGATCTCGACCCAACTCACCAAACTCTTGAGCATCCGGGGTAATCGATACACGCGGCGCAAGTGCTACAGTCGGAGGGGGGGGCATTTTTGGTGCCCAAATAAATGAAATACCCTGCTCCACAGAGGAAAGTCAGGCTCAAAAGTGAGAAAGCAAACTTCATCAGTTTCGATCCGCAAAACCAAGATAAAACGTGCAACCGGCACATGGATTGGTTGTAGTGTACTCGAATCGGATACACTGTCAAGTGCGATAACTGCGAATTGGCGAACCCGCGTATTTTGCCTAACTATGATGAACGATTGATCGTGGCGCAATGGCCACCGTCGCGGAGATCGTTGCGAGCGTACTGAACTCGACACGTTAAATTCGAGGAGCGAGAATGCCGGAGTCTGTGGGTGAGTATGCGATCTTGGCGGTGGCGGCGTTCGTGGCGGGCGTCATGAATGCGGTGGCGGGCGGCGGTACGCTACTCACGTTTCCGGCGCTCATGAGCATCGGCTTACCCGCCACGATTGCCAACGCGACGAGCACCGTGGCGCTTCTGCCCGGTTCGTTTGCCGGGGCGTGGGGTTACCGCAAAGAGCTACGCGAATCGCGCCGGTTCGCCCGCACCATGTTGCCCGTTAGCCTGATCGGTGGCATCTTCGGTGCGATCTTGATCGTCGCGTATCCGGATCGATTCAATGTGCTAGTGCCGTGGTTGATCCTCACGGCGGCGGTGCTGTTCCTGCTGCAAGTTCCGTTGCAGCGATTGTTGAAGCAAAAGCAAGGCGACACGACCGCGCCGAGTGCCCGACTCGGTTTCGCGCTCATCGGCTTTCAGTTCCTGATCGCGACTTACGGCGGGTATTTCGGCGCGGGCATCGGCATCCTCATGCTCACCTCGCTCGGGTTCATGGGCATCGGCGATATTCACAAAGTCAACGGCGTCAAAACCTTCCTCGCATCGGCGATCAACGCCGTCTCGGTCGTCGTCTTCCTGTGGGAAAACCTCGTCCGTTGGGACTGCGTCTTCGCGATGGTCGTGCCCGCGATAATCGGCGGCTACTTCGGTGCCCGCGTCGCACGGAAGCTACCGGCGAAGTACGTGCGCTGGACGGTGATCGCCATCGGTTTCAGTATGGCCGCGTATTACTTCACTCGCGCGTAACAGCCTGCCTACGCCGTACACTTTCGCGGAACGGCGCGAGAGAATTTGTCGCATCTGCGAGATTTTGATTTCGCGCGCCACCTCTCGCTGATACGATCAGATGAATCGCACAAGCGTCCCCTTGACGACACGCGATCGCGCAACCACTTCGGAGATTTGCCCAAATGTTGAAGTTGTCCCGATCTCTCATGCTGATGGCCGCACTGGCGTTCTGCGCCGGCAGCACCGTCACGCTGGCGACTGCACAAGAAACCAAAAAGGCCGACCCCAAGAAGGTTGACCCGAAGAAAAAGGTCGACGAGAAAGCCGACTCGAAGGCCGATGTGGGAACGATCGAGATCAAGAAGAACGTCGAAAAGGGCACGTGGCGCTATTCGATCAAGAACGCCGAAGGCAAGACCATCGCGATGCCACTGCCACAACTGCACTGGGAAACCAAAGAAGAGTGTCTGAAGGCCGTCGAAGAACTCAAGATGATCTTGAACAAGGGCAAGACCACGGAACATAAAGAACCGAAAGATGCGAAAGATTCAAAGTGACGAAATGAGACAACGAGCCACCGGGTCATCCCGGTGGGAGTTTCTTAACCCGGTTACACCGCCGCGCGGCGACCGGGTTTCGACAAGCCAATGCTCGCGGGTTCGGCACATCCTCCTGCGGTCGGCAACATCTTATACGGGCTGCAATTGTTCCGCGGATTGAACGCGGTGCGGAGCCGCACCATGAAGTTCAGATCGTCTTTCGTGAACAGCACCGGCATGAAGTCGAGTTTCTCGACGCCGATGCCGTGTTCGCCCGTCACGCTGCCACCGAGGCGAATGCACTCGCTCAAGATGTCGTGGCTGGCGTCGAGCACTTTCTTCACTTGTGCCGGGTCGCGTTCGTCGAACATCAAGATCGGGTGAATGTTGCCGTCGCCCGCATGGAAGACATTCGCAATCGCGATCTGGTACTTGTCGGCGACGTTCAAAATGAACTTCATGATCTGCGGTAACTTCGTTCGTGGCACCACGCCATCTTGCGTGCAATAGCTCGGGTAACCGAGGCGGCCAATCGTGCCGAACGCTTGCTTGCGTGCCTTCCACAGCGCGAGGCGATCGTTCTCGCTGTTCGCCTTTCGCACTTCGCGGGCGTTGTTCGCGAGTGCGATCGCCTCAATGCGGTCGGCTTCTTCCTGCAAGCCTTCGGACATGCCATCGACTTCCATAATCAGCACCGCACCGGCATCGAGCGGGAAGCCGAACTTGAACGCAGCTTCGACGGCTTTCAGAATCGTTTGGTCCAAAAGCTCGAGCGCCGCCGGGACGATTCCCGCGCCGATGATGCCGCTAATCGCGTTCGTAGCATCGTCGATGTTCGCGAAGATTCCGAGCAAGGTGCGATACGCTTCGGGGTTGCGAGTGATGCGTACCCAGACTTTCGAGACGATCCCGAACGTGCCTTCGCTGCCGACGATTGTGCCGACGAGATCGTACCCCGGTGCATCCTCGGTCGGCCCGCCGACGGTGACGACGTTGCCATCGGGCAGCACGAGTTCGATGCCGAGAATGTGGTTGACGGTGACGCCGTATTTCAGCGTGTGCGGGCCGCCGGAGTTGGTCGCCACGTTGCCGCCGATGGTACACGCGCCCTGGCTGCTCGGGTCTGGGGCGTAGTGGTAGCCAAACGGTTTCAGCGCGTTCGTCAGCCACACATTCACGACGCCCGGATCGACGATAGCGTAGCGATCCCGCACGTTAATTTCGTGGATCGTCTTCATGCGAGCGAGCGCAATCATAACGCCGCCACCGACGGGCACGCAACCCCCTGCGAGGCTCGTACCCGCACCGCGTGCGATGAACGGCACGTCGAGTTCGTTGCAAATTTTCACGATGCCGACGATGTCCTGCGTGGATCGCGGAAACACGACGACATCGGGTTTACTCTTGGCGATGGTGAACCCGTCGCATTCGTACGTGGCCAAATCGGCCTTGGAAGTCAGCACGTTCTCCGCACCGACGATGGCCTTCATGCGCGCGACGAGTTTCGCCGTGTCGCGGTCAATGGTCGGCACGTACGGAACGAACGAGGGCGTGGCGGTGGTATTCATGCTGTTAGTGTATCGCGAACGACCGGTGAAAGGCGACACACGCGGCGCGGAATTGGGTCGGCTAGTAACCCTGCGACTAACATGAAACGGGATCGGTTCGGCCTTCACACACTACGGGCGATTTCATGGTTTACCTCTCGCGGATTTACACGAAGACCGGCGACAGTGGCGAAACGGGCCTTGGCGATGGCACTCGCGTGCCGAAGGACCACCCTCGCGTGGCGGCCTACGGGGAAGTCGACGAACTCAACGCGGTGTTCGGCTTGCTTCATGCGTACTGCCCGGACCTGCCCGAGAAGGCTATTCTGCGGACGATTCAGAACGATCTCTTCGACCTCGGTGCGGACTTGTGCGTGCCGAGTGGCGGCGGGCTACGAATGGTGGCCACGCAATACGAACGGCTCGAGAAAGAGATCGACCGATTGAACGAACGCCTCGAACCGCTCAAGAGTTTTATCTTGCCGGGTGGCACGCCGGCCGCCGCGTGGTTACACTTGGCGCGCACCGTCTGCCGACGTGCCGAGCGCGCGATCGTGACACTCATGGCCGTGGAGCCGGTAAACGAACACGCGATGATTTACCTCAATCGCCTGTCGGATTTTCTATTCGTACTCGGGCGAATCGAGAACGACGACGGCAAAGCCGACGTCCTCTGGGTACCGGGAAAATCGAGGAGATAAGGTTGTGAGCTTGGATTTTCAATCATACGAACCCGTAGGTTGCGGTCGAAGAGGCTTTGCGATGAGACCCGACAGAATGGCACCGGCAGATTGCATTTTCAACATGCCAGACGCCGTAGGTCGTGGTCGATGAGGCTTTGCGATGAGGCCCGACAGAGTATCCGCGACATAAACCCGGAAGGTTTGGAATCCTCGCGTGAATGCCGTGAACGGTTGGCAACGACAATCACCCTCTTGGATTGAAAGTTTCGCGTAGAGACGGGTTCTGAAACGCTGAAAATGCAATCGGACCGCATGAACGGTTACCAACACGAATCCTGCCTGGTGTACCCATGAAACGATTGCGTCGAAATTATGTAAAAGGCGGCACATACTTCTTTACCGTCGTTACACATATGCGACGGCCCTTTCTCACTTCGGAAATCGCAAGAACTGCGATTATGGAAGCGATTGACCATCGACAATCGCGTCGCCCATTCGATTTGATCGCCTACGTGATTTTGCCGGAACATTTACATGCAATTTGGCAACTACCGCCGGGTGATGACGACTATTCAATCCGTTGGGCACAGATCAAGGAAAGATTTACGCGCAATTATCTTCTAATGGGAGGATCGGAAAGCAACACAGACGCCAATCGTTCGCGGCATCGCGAGCGGGCCGTTTGGCAACATCGCTTTTGGGAGCATACGATTGAAGATGACGAAGATTACAAACGTTGTCTCGACTACATTCACTGGAATCCCGTTAAACACGGGATGGTATCATCAACGGTCGAGTATGAGTGGTCGAGTTTTTTGAAGTGGGTTAATTTGGGTGAATACGATCGAGAATGGGGCCAAGTGGATCGAAATGCGATTGATGTTGCGGGAGCGGAATGGGATTGGTAACCGTTCACGGGTATTCTGTTTTTCTGTGAACCCACTGGTATTGTAGGTCGGGTCGAAGCTTTGAGTGGGCACCGACAGTGCATTCACGCGACGATTCTAAACTTCCGGGTTTTTGTCGCGGATACTCTGTCGGGCCTCATCGCAAAGCCTCTTCGACCGCGACCTACGGCGTCTGAAAGTTTGAAAATGCAATCTGCTTCGTGAA
>JAYSKW010000407.1:0-14506 GCA_043726085.1 Limnoglobus sp. | reverse complement strand
GTAAGCTTCGTCATCGACGCGGGGATTGTTCATGCCGATGAAAGTAACCCATCGCAATGCCTCGCGCAATACCAAAATCCTCCAACTGCGTAACTCGTAGAAGTCCAACCGTCGTGATTTTCTCCAGAACGCGGGGGCAGCTAGTGCCATCGCGACGACCCTTGCCACACGCATCGGTGCGGAAGAACCCGCGAAGAAGAAGCTGCGGATCGGCTTCGTCGGCGCGGGGTTGAAAGGCACTTCGCACCTCGGCACGTTGCTCCGTTTGGAGGGCGCTGACGTTGTCGCCGTGTGCGACGTCCGCGAGATTCAATGCCGCGAGACGCAAGAGCAAGCCAAGCGGCTCGGCAAGAAACCACCGACGATGTATTCGCGCGGCGACCACGATTACGAGCGAATGTGCGCTGAGGAGGAACTCGACCTCGTCTACACCGCCACGCCCTGGCGCTGGCACGTACCGGTGATTTTAGCTGCGATGAAAAACGGCAAGCACGCCGCAACCGAAGTCCCCGCTGCGCTCACGCTCGACGAATGCTGGCAACTCGTCGAGACTTCGGAAAAGACCGGCAAGCATTGCTCGATGATGGAGAATGTGAATTATCAACGCGACGAACTCACCATCTACAACATGGTGCGGCGCGGGCTGCTCGGCGAACTGATTCACGGCGTGGCGGGCTACTTGCACGACACGCGGTATTTAAAAATGCTCGATCATGCCGATGGCCTGTGGCTCGGCGACGAACATCATTTGCGAAACGGCAACCTTTACCCCACGCACGGCTTCGGCCCATTGGCGTGGTACATGAATATCAACCGGGGCGACCGCGTCGATTACCTCGTCTCGATGAGTTCCAAAGCGCGTGGCCTCGACTTGTACGCCGAGTCGCACATGCCAGTGGATCGCGTCCAGACGCTGCACGATCACGTTTATCGGCTGGCTCGACTTGTACGCCGAGTCGCACATGCCAGTGGATCACCCGAAACGCAAGCGAAAGTACATCAACGGCGACGTCAACACGTGCCTGATTCGTACCGTGAACGGCGCGACGATTACGCTTACGCACGACACCGATTTGCCGCGGCCGTATAGCCGCGTCAATCACGTGCAGGGTACGAAGGGGCTGCTCACCGGCTTCCCGTTCCAGGTGAGTATGGAAGCGGGCGGACGGCACACGCCGTGGGAACCGGGCGAGAAATACCGCGCGAAACACGAAAACGCACTCTGGACGCTCGGCGTGGAGATGCAGAAGAAGCAACCGCGCATCGACAAGGATTTCGGCGCGATCCTCCCCGGCGCAACCTGGGGTTTCGAGCCGCGAAACGAATTGGTTGGCGGCGACTTCCTCGAAGATTATCGCCTCGTCGAAGCACTCCGCAACGGCATCGCGCCCGACTTCGACGTCTACGATGCCGCCACCTGGAGCGCGATCGCCGCACTCAGCGAAAAGTCCGTCGCCGACCGCAGCCGCCCCATCGACATGCCCGACTTCACGAAGGGCAAATGGAAAACCAACCCCCCGATTCAGATCATGGGCGTGTAACAAGCCCCCGAAGTCTCACGACTTCGGCTACGTTGGAAATTGAGAGGTTCTGTAGAAGGATGAACTGTGTCTGAAGCGTTCACGTTCTTCTGGAAGAGTCCGCTGAGCCAGTGGCAGCGTGCTCCGTTCGTTATCGGCGGCGTAACATTCACGCACGCCGAGCAGTTCATGATGTACGCCAAGGCGTTGCTGTTCGGCGACCACGTAGCGGCCGAATCGATCCTTCAGTCCACGACGCCCCGCGAGCAACAGGCCATCGGCCGAACGGTAAAGAATTTCGACGAAGCCGTCTGGGCGATGTTTCGCGAGGGAGTCGTTTATCAGGCAAACTACGCCCGGTTCTCGCAGAACCCGGAGCAATTGGCGTTATTGTTCGCCACACGCGGCACAACCCTGGTTGAGGCATCGCCGCACGATCTGGTGTGGGGAATCGGGCTGGCCGCAGACGACCCGCGTGCCTCGGATCGGTCGCAGTGGCGCGGCCTCAACTTGCTCGGCCAAGCGATGACTCAGGTGCGCGAGGCACTGTTGTGGGAACAGTAGTGAACGTCGGAAGCGATTTTCGTGTCGTTCCGTTGAGAACGTGAAAACGTCTCGATAGAAAGGCACAGAATGGCGATGTTCGTTCACTTGGCATTGGAATCGCGGGTCGCTTTGATCCGCCGCAATGGCATCCGGCGATTGCGATCCGCAGCGGGCGTGTTCGCGGTTCCTGTCACGCGCAATTTTTATATCTCGCACCAATGGTTGCGCGAACTGAAACGCCGCAATCAAGGTGCCATCGCGGGGGTGTATTTCCGCATCCCCGACGAGGAACGAGTGTGGGTGGGCCACTACCGTCAACGCCATCGCTGGATGTCCGCATCGGAAGCGGTCGGCAAGTTTGCAGCGGTAGTCGATGCACAGGGCTGGGAAGTCATTATCCCGCGACGAATTGAAGCCAAGGAGTTGCATCGCGTACGGACGCTTCCCCAAGGCATCGGCTGGCGGTTCTCGCCGGAATCGAAAGGGAAACCGCCGTTCTGTACGTGCAAGTTTTGTAATCGCGGCGACTACGGATACCAAAAGATGCGCGAACGCCTCGGCGCAACCGACGAGTAAAACGAAGTGCAAATTCTTGCGAGATCAGGCTGTCATGAACGTGCCACCCACACGATTCCATGTAGTCAAAAAATCGGAGGCGATCCGACGTAACCCGGAATTCGCGTCGTGCGCGGAGTGACGCAAAAGTGTCGCCAAATGACATAGAAATGTCGCATCGTGTCGATTTTGTGTCGATGTTGGTCGATTTTCGGTCGCATTCGGTCGCGAAATGACCAGTAGTATCGGCTGATGTGTAATCGAGAGCCTCGACATAACCTGCGATAAGAGTCCGAGATACGGCAAACCACCCGTCGATTTGCGATCGAAAAGCCGCGATTTTGGCCCTCCAAAACCGAAAAAACACCCCAAAAACCGGTTTTGGAGCCTCCGCAATTATGACTTACGTCGACAATTCCTGCTCATCCGCCGCGTTTTGCCGCCACGTCTTTCGCGAGTTCGGCGACGGCTTTCAGGTCGAGTTTGCCGCTGCCGAGCGCGGGGAACGCCTCGATTTCGTGGCAATCGCGACGGTCAGGAATCCACAGGTTCGGCAACCCGCGATTGGAAAGTGCTTTCAGTGCGTCGTCGAAACGACTCGCGATTTCTTGCAGATAAAGCACGATCAGCCGCTCGCCACGTCGGTCATCCGCCACGGCACACACGGTCACGACGCGTTCGCCGGTACCGAGGATTTCTTGCAGTTCCTCTTCGAGCCGTTCGAGCGGGATCATCTCGCCCGCGATCTTGGCGAAGCGTGATTGTCGCCCCGTGATGCGGATAAACCCTTCGGGTTCGATGCGGCCAATATCGCCCGTCATGTACCAGCCATCGCGTATCACCTGCTTCGTCTTTTCCGGTTGATGCAAGTAGCCGATCATCACGTTCGGCCCCTTGACGCCGAGGATGCCTTCCTCGCCAGCGGGCAGCGCTTCGCACGTTTCCGCATGGAAGGTTTTCACCGCCACGCCAGGGATCGGCTGGCCGACGGTGCCCGACGTATTCGCCTTCTGATGCACGCCGCGAATGATCGTATCGTGCAAGTTCGTACTCACAACGGGCGAGACTTCGGTGCAGCCATACCCTTCGAGCGGCAGCACGCCGAACTTCGCGTGAAACTCCTCCGCGAGCTTTACGGGTAGCTTTTCCGCACCGCAAATGATTAGCCGAAGCGAACGGAAATCATCGACGCCGGCACGACGCAAATAGAACCGCAGGAAGGTGGCGGTGCCGAGCAAGATGCTACAGGAATGCGTTTTGCAAAGCTCGCCGACTTCTTTCGCGGAACGCGCATCGGGATAATAGACCGATAACATGCCGATGCCACCCGGTGCCCACAGGCAGACGGTGTAACCAAAACTGTGAAAGAACGGCAGGCACGCGAGCATTCGGTCCTTGCGTTCGAGATCGACGCCACGGTAGAACGAGTTCGCGTTCGAGGAGATATTCCGGTTCGACAGCATCACGCCTTTCGGCTCGCCGGTACTACCACTGCTGAAGATGATCGTCAGCAAATCATCGGGTTTGAGTGTCTGCAAACCGACGCCGATGAAACGCTCCAGAAGCCACGCGGGCAACAACAACACAGCGAGGAATCTCAGTGCCTTTTCCCATTTCGGCACGTTCGCCAACAGGTCTTCGAGGTAAAGTCGTTCGATGTCTGGTGACACTTCGAATGGCAGTTTCGCCTCGAACCGTTTCGCGGTGATGACCGTGCGCAGCCCCGATTGCCGTACTGCGGACTCGACCGCATCGCGACCCGATGTGTAGTTCAAATTGACGCTGGTGCGGCGCAAAAACCCGAGCGCGAAGTTGGTGAGTGCCGAGCCGAGACCAGTGGGTAACCAGACGCCGATCGGTTCGCTGCCGGTGCCGATTGTTCGTTTTATTCTCGCTGCCAAACACCACGCGGCAACGAGACCTTGGCCGAAACTCAGCGTGCGTTCGGTGCCACTGGAGACATCGACGAACGCGGGGCGGAACAGGTTGCGCCACTGCCCGGCAGTGCGTGCGAACCAGCGTGGCACCAACTCCACTTCGTCGCTTTCATGAATCGCGAGGTCGGCTTGGGCTTCGACGACGGCGGCACGAATCGCAGCCGTTTTGGGCACGCCCGTCATCGGTTTGCCGAACCAGATCGACACGGGGCGACGCAAATCGCGCGGGAACCGCCGCATGATTTTCCCACCCTTGTGGCTGAAGTAACCGCCCCACAGACCTTGCGCACAAGCGGGAATCACCGGTACGGGGCGATTCGCCTTGCGGACGATCCGCTCGATGCCGCGGCCGAACGGCAGCATCTGCCCGTTCCGCGATAGACGCCCTTCGGGGTACAGCAACACGACTTCGCCACGGTTGAGCGCTTCCGTCACGGCCGCCAGTGCGGCCGCAATCGCGTGTGGCGTTTGTTCGCGATTCTCGATCTTCACGCAACGGTCGCGCACCGAGAACAAGAAGATACGCAGGAACGGATTGCGATAATACCCCGCCCACATCAGGTAGTTCACGCGGCGCGGGCTGGCCACCCACATCACGAGCCAATCGATGTAGCACGTGTGGTTGCAAACGATGATCGCGGGGCCATCTTTGGGGATATTTTCGGTGTTGTAAACGCGATACCGGTAGACGACGCGCAACACCACCCAGCCCGTCATGCGGATGATGCTCGGGAACACCCACGACGTCAAGATGAACAACACCGGCAACGCCACGAGAACGGCCAAGACGTATCCGAACAGGATCATGATCGAACCGATATCAGGAGCGGGACGGTTATCCACGGATGATAACGATTCGCGAACGCTCAAATACACAGAACGCACGGAATTCGGAAAAAGAGTCGACTACTTTTACCGTGTCTGCCGTGCGTTCGGTGGATGTCTGCGAAATGCCTTACACTCCGATCATCTCCAACGGGCGTTGTGCGCGGCTAGTTGGGGCGATTGTCAGCAAGCGTAGTGGCAGTGGATGGGGGAGCAGGCGGCACAGGATCGCGTGAAGTTGGCTAAGGTCGGCAGGTTTGAATAGATATTCGACGATGCCCAATTCGCGGGCGCGGTCCCGATAGTCGTCGGTTGTATACCCGCTAATCGCGACGATATTCAGGCGTTCGCAACCGGCGAGTTCGCGGACGTGGGCGGCGAAGGTGAAGCCGTCCATTGGGGCCATGCCGATGTCGAGTAACACCACGGCGGGGCGGCGCACGCAAATCGCAGACAGTGCGGAATCGCCGCAATACTTGGCCTCGGCGTCGTATCCCCAAATCGCGAGTAGGGCAGCCATGCTGTCGGCTGCGTCGGTCAAGTCGTCTACCACCAACACGTAGGGCCGGGTAAGAATCATCGAATCCTCCACGACCCCTCTGGGTCGGCTCTGGTGCCCGAGTTGAAAATCTGTGAAGGCGAAGCGAGCGACAATCGTGTTGTGCAGAAATCCTTTCCCTCGAACGCGACCGCAATGATGGGGCGAACGATGTCGGCGCGGCTCGCACCGACATTTCCGCTAATTATACCCGGCACGGGCTTCGATGTGAATTTTATTTTGAAGGTGATGCGAACACAATCGAGTGAGAACGTGTGGCATCGCCTGTGAAGCGATGCCTTTGAAGAGACTGCGATAAGCGAAGATCTCACTGCTCGAAACGATTACTTGCCATCTTTGGGCGTTTCTTTCGCTGCTGCTGCTGCCGGCGATGCGGTTTTCATTTGCTGTTCGAGTTCCAAGATCTGCGCGGTTAATTTCTGAACGCGTTCGGGCGTCACGCCGGTGTTCGTGTTCGGAGGGCAGGGCGGGCAGACGATGTTGGCTTGCGGCGCGGACTGTGCGAAGTTACCTGCGAACCCTTGCGGCGAACCGAGGAACGGCCCTTGCATGCCTTGCATCCCCGGCATCATTTGGCCTTGGCCCATCATGTACGGCGTTGGCATCATCATCTGCGGCTGCATCATTTGCTGACCTTGGAAGTACATTTGCGGTTGCATCTGCTGTTGCATTTGCGGTGCCGGGACGTGCATCGTGATTTCCTGTGGCCCCTGGACGGGCGTAGCCTTGATCCACGGCATCGGGATTTTGATCGTACTGAGCGAAAAGGCCAGCCGCGTTCGCCCCTGGGTGCTCGTCATGGTGGCACCTTGCATATTGAACTGCGGCGCGGGTTGCATGAACCCAGCCGGCATTAACATTTGCGATTGACCGTAGCTCGGCATCATCATGCCTTGTTGCGGCATCATCATCATGCCCTGTTGAGGCTGAACGAACGCTTGCGGGGCGGCGGCCGCTGGAGCCGGTGCCGCTTGTGGGGCCGCCGGCGCTGGTGCCGGAGCCGATTGCGGTGCCGCCTGTGGTGCGGAGGATGTCGAATAACTTTCGGAGGGTGCGCACGATTCGGTCGTGCAATGTTGCAAACGTCGACACGCATTGCAGCCGATCGAACTGAAAATGATTGCGAACATCACGAAAATGCGAATCATGGCCCAGTCCTCGATCGACGCGTCGGATTATGCCAATGTGGCTACACAACTCAATCGACCGGCACTGTCGGGAAATTCAGTCCAATCGGCGCAGACGTGTAAAAACCCGACGATGCGGAGATTTGGGATGGGATTTGCCGTTTTGAGACGCCAGAATCGACGTAAGTTGGAATTCTGGCGTCTCAAAAACTTTGTTTTGGGTCTTTTTTCGGTTTTCGAGGCCACTTTTCGATCGCAAACCGCTGATCTGTTACGTGGGTTTTTGCGTTATCCTGCATTCCTGTCGCGGTTTGCGTCGAGCGTCACTCGATTTGCACTCGCCGTAACTACCGTCCAAAAATCGACCGAGTGCGACCAAAAATCGACCGAGTGCGACACAAAATCGACCGGACGCGACATTTCTATGTCATTTCGCGACACTTTCAGGTCACTTCGCGACGCGTCGCAAAAATGACTTACGTCAGATCGCGTTTCACTAGTTGACTGACCGCATTCGTGTAGGTGGTCGCGATTGGAGCCGTGTCGTCCGATGAGACGAAGCCGGGATCGCCAACGATGGCGATCCCGGCTTCGATACGCACGAAGGGTCGAAATTTCGACCTACTTCGATTCGGGCGGTTTTGGCATCGGTTTCGGCAACGGCAATGGTAACGGCAGTTCCGTGGAAGGGATGTTGACAACTGGTGGCGTAACGACGGCACCAATCGGTTTTTCGAGCTTCTCGATACGGGCTTTTTGGTCTTCTCCGGCTTTCAGCAAGAGCTTCAAGGTCACCTTGATTTCCCCGAGTTGGTCCTCGTGCTTGACGAGTACCTTGGAGGCGTCGAGTTGCAAATCGGTGAGGCGCTTCTCCAATTCCAAGAATCGCTTGTCGAGTTCCGCTTGGGTTTTCGCACATGGGGCTGCGCCCGCAGCTATAGCCGATGCGCCCCCACCGGCCCGGATCGCCTGCGTCAATCGCGTTTCGAGTTCGGCCAAGGCATTCGAACTGGCAGACTGGCCGCCGACCGTTTGGATGCCGTGAAACGCTTGTGCCTGGAGCGAATTCGACGAGACCGTCTGGTACGACGTCACGGGAACCGATTGCCAAGTCGTGACTGGCACCATGACGAACGATTGAACGGGCACCGTCACCATCGAGGGGGCCGCCGCTTGGGCCACCGGGGCGGGATTGGCCGGAGCCGATAGCGGAGTCGCGGCGGGCGTCGATTGCGAACTCGCCAAAGGCATACTTTGGGTGTTGCCCATCGATTGCGGGACGCACGCAGTGCTGCGGTGCAGGCGGCTCAGTAGTGGCGGGCGTTCGATGCAGATCGGCTCGAATACCCGTCGTTTGAAGACGTCGCACAAAGAGGGGAGAATGCGGACGCATGGGGCGGGGGCACACGTGACCACCGGGCAGGGATCGTTGCAATCGGTCGGGCACGGTTCGGAAGCCCGCGCGGAGCCGACGAGGAAAACGCCGACGCCCAGTGACGCGAGTAACGAGACGGGTTTCAACCCCATGATCCTGACTCCTTCGTACGAAAAGATGCGGCGACCGCATCAGGCGGTACTTAACTGAATGTACATTCGGTCGAAATCCACCGGATTTGTCAGAAGAAGTGGCGTATGCGCAAGAAAAAGCCGTTCGCGAGGTGTTAAACCCGGCAAACGGCTTTCGTTCGGCTCAGAATAGTCGAATTACTTGCTCGCATTCGAGACGACGACTTCGGTCGGAACCGACGACGACGCCAGGCGCTCGGCTTGCTCGCGGAGTTGCTTGAACTGAGAGATCGTTTGAACGGAAGTTTTGCTTCCATCGGTTTTTTTGTCTTCGCCTAACTTTTTCTTAGGATCTGGTGTTGTCTCGGTTGCCTTCGCTGGCGTTTTTGGAGCTTTGGCATTCAACTTTTTCAGCTCGACCATGATCGTTTTCTGGTCGTCTCGTAGAGCTTTGATTTCGTTGGTGAGAGTCGCGAGTTCCGTAGTATTGGGGTTGGGATTGCTACCCACGTTGGCACCTACGAGGTTGCAAGCGATCCGCAACGTGGAAAGCAGTGCTGGGCTGAGGAGGGCCTGGGAGTCGGCATTACCCGTATTGCCCGATGTATTGTTGTTTTGATTCAGCCCTTGGCTCTGTACAAACGAGAACGCTTGGACTTGTGGTACGAGATTGAACGACTGAACTTGCGGTTGCACGAAACTGAACGATTGCACTTGCGGCTGCACGAAACTGTAAGACTGTACCGATTGCGCAGGGGCCACACTGAAGGATTGCGTGCCGCCTTGGACACGACAAGGATGGAAAGCCTGTGCTTCGCTCGCGGCCAAAAGAGCGAGCGCTGCGAGGGTTAAGTAGATTCGATTCACGGTAAGACTCCAAGAAACGAGTTGTGAACTGGATTGTTTTAGGTCATTTTCACAGCATACGCGACATAGGAAGTTTGGGCAACAAAAGCTGGCGACTTATTGGACGCCTGAGCAGTCTTCATGCGGAAAAATTGGTGCGACGATTCAATCCGGAGAGAATCATCCCCCTGCGGTGGGGCGCTCAGCCATCCGGACGACCCGAACGGGCACCGTGCCGGCCAACGCACCGACAACCGCTTCGGCTTGGTGATCTCCGTCCAAGGCCGTAACAATGATGCCTTCCATGATGGCATCATTACCGCCTGGAGGGATACCGATATACGAACCCAAGTACCAAGGATACTTTTTCAGGCCTTTGTCGATGGTCGCTTGGGTCGCCTTCAAATCGGGTTTGTTTAAGGTTGCCATTGTCGTCCTCGCGATGAAAAAGAGTTAGCCCATTTCCAGGCTAACTCGTTCGGGCCGAGTTGACATCACGCAATTCTCGCGCCGCTCAGACGATTCAATCGATGGGAAAGCTCGGATCGAGGATCTGATCGATGTTCAACGCGTCCATAACCAGGTCGATCGAGTTAGCCCAAGTAATCCCTTGCGTTTCATCACCGGAGAACAGTAACCCGATCGGATGAAATTCTCCATCGACCAAGCCGAGGATCAGTGAGCCCGAGTCCCCGCCGCGGCTGAGGGGGCCATTATTCCCGGCGAGCACGATTTGACCTGTAAAAGTGCCAAATGGTGGCGGGTTGGTCTTCGACCCATAGGCCACACTGATAATTGCGTTCAAGCCGATGACGCTACCTTCGGTGTGGCCCGTTGTCCGTCCTTGCTTGATGACCGGCATACGGATAGTCGCAACGCGCGTCGACCCGACGAACGGGATGTCGCCGTGCAACTGCGGAAGACAGTCCTTGAACGAGGTGAAAGCAAGTGCTGCGTCGACTTGATTCGGGGCGGATTGGCCAGAGTTCACCAAGTTCATGAAATGGAATCGTTTCAAATGGCCGATGATTCCTGTCGTGACCCCTTCGGCGTTACCCGGTTGGATGACTGCGCTCCCGAGGGGGGCACGGTTAACATTCGCCAAAACGTGGTTGTTGCTCAGGATGCACAGATCGTTGTCCGAGGTGGCCACCAAACACCCCAGCGTACCCGTCGCACCGACCGAAGCCAAGCCGATCGAAGCGCCGTAGAGAGCCGGGATTTCCCGGGTCTGGAATCCCTGTTGTGCGACGGGGACACCGACCACCCGCACATCGACGCGAATCTTTTCCCCGCGTACCGATTCGGATTCGGGGACTACGAACTGCGGCGCAATGTTGGCAAGGTCTTGCTTGACCCGCACAGTAATCACGACGCCAATCTCGCCCGTCGCGCGGTCGTTCTTCTCGATCAGTCCGACGTAGGAACCATTGATGTTCTCGGAACCGACCATTCCGGGACCGACGGCTTGGGCGGATGCGCCACTGGACAAGAATTTCTCGTTGAGGTGCGCCTGGAGTTCGATCATCGCTTGGCTAATGCCGGATTTTCGGAATGCCTCCGCACGGACCACTTCGGCTTGGGCCGTGGCGGCTTGGGCCGATTGCACAGTGCTGCTCTGTGTTTTCGGATCGAATTGGTTGAGGCGACGCGCTGTTCCTGCGGGTGCCGAACTGTTTGCTGGTGACGATTGCGCCAGCTTTGGGGGAGACTTTGCCATCGTAAACCTTCCGTACTGAACGAGTGGGGAAAATCGACGCAAGTTTATCTTGCTGGCTTATGTAGGCTCGACAAGAGCAATCGATAAATATTTCCCAGTTTACCTATTCCACCACTGGCTCGAATCGTACCGGATCGCTCGGGCCGATCCGCTACTTCATTTATCACGCAATACCGAGGGCTTTCTTCTTGTCGACGATGAACGGCATGTGGTTGTTGATATGGTTGATGCCCATTTGAATGATCTTTTCGAGTACCATCGGCCCCTTCAGGCTGTGGATGCCGGTCCGCTGCAATTGTTCCGGCGTGAGCTTGCCGATGAGCCGCGCCATGGCCGTGCGGGTGGCTTCGATGACCGCGAGTTCCTCGTTCACATCGCGGTCTTGGTAGTGCAGTTCCTTCGCGAACAGATTTTCGTCGGCTGCCAGAAACGGCGGGTTATCGAGCGCCAGAATGCGCTTCATTCGCTCGACGAGGATCGGGTCGAAGTCCGCAAGGTGCGCGACGACTTCGAGCGTACTCCACTTCCCCGCCACGGGGCGAGCGAGCAGTTGCTCGCGCGTCATGCCACTGACGGCGTTCCGCAAATCGGCGGCACCTTTGAGATAAGCAGCAGCATATTCAACGGCAGTCGGCATGAGATTCTCCGGTTGGGGGAAATTTACCTTCGCTCCGCGTCTTGCACTCCGAGCATGACCCCGGCGAGGCCGAACGGCGCGATCGTGTTGCGGGGCCACTGACTACTGTATGTTTTGGCCAAATCGAGTTTGCCATTTTTCAGTGCGGTGTGCCGTGCCAATTGCAGGCGACCCCAGGCGTGACCGAGGCGAAACTTCTTGAAGTCTGCGAGGTCGGCGGGTATCTCGGCGGCTTCGTCGGGGGGTTGCTGGCCGCGGTCGGCGGCGAGTTTGTTTCGCAAAATCTCGGCCCGCGCCCATGCCTTCAGGCCATCGTCGGAGATGAGCTTCGCGAAGTCGTCGGCTTGATCGGCGACGCCAGCGCGGGCGGCAGATTGCGCCAGCCGCACGAGCGTGATCGGGGGAATCGCCGCGTCTTTCTTTTTGCCTTCCACCGAAGTGATTTTCACTGCTTCATCGACGAACTCGCCGGGCTTGTCGGACCACTCGGCGGCGAGCGCCAAGGCACGCAATCGCGAGTCGGCACGCCCGGGCCGCGTGGCAATCGCCTTCGCTTCGGTCGGGTTGTTTTTCAACATCTGGAACGCGGTGTACGCCTGCCGCGTGCCATCGGAAATTTCCCCAGCCGATGTCGGTGCCGATGCGAGCGATGGCCCCTTGATCGGCGGATCGAGCGCGAGCCACAGCGCCTGTGCGGACACCGGTGTCGGGGCCGGTTGCAGCGTGCCTGGCGAGAGGGCTTTTTGTAGCTTTTCGCCGATCTCTTTCGCCGTGGCCATCTGCCCGGCCCGCAGGCACTCGAGGCCGATTTGTGCCTCGGCTTCGTACTGTTCGAGTTCGGCAAATGCAGCGGGCAGGTTCGAGCGCAACACTTCGATTTGGTTCACTTTCAAGAGTTCGCGAGCCGCTCGACGAAACACCGCCGTGCGCAGTTCGAAGTCCGCACGCGAACTTTGCAGCCCCTGTACGACGCGGCGAAACTGACCCTGCACGCCTTCTTCCTCCGCTTTACTCGGTCGCACTTTCGCGCGCGAATTCCCGTTCTGTTGCGGTAGCCACGTGAGTTTTCTCTGGTCCATCACATCGACGCCTTCGCCGCCGAGCAACAGCACCGCCACGGCGAGTTCGCCGTACAGCATCTCGCGTTCGGCGGTCTTCGGCGCGGCATTCAGGTCGGCAATCGCGGCGTTGAAGAACTCGACGGCACGGTCGCGATCCTTCTTGTCCTTGCCCGCACGTGCCTCAAATTCGCCTGCGGAAAGTCGCAATGTGGCGCGGTAAAGCGGTAGGTCTTTCAGTTCGTCGGCATCGATGGCTTTCACGATGTCGTCGATGATTCGCAGTTCTTTGGTTTCCGTACTGCGTCGATTCCGCGTGATGACGATCGCCGCCATTGCGGTGATGGCGAACAGCGCGACGGCGGCGATCTTCACGTAAAACGAGGTCGGCCGCGGCTCGTATTCTTGCTTGAACACGCCCGTTTGACGAAGGGCTTCCCCGGACACCATGCGGGCTTGTTTGGCATCGGTAACGCCTTCGAGTTCTTCGACTTTCGCCTGACTCGGCCGCCCGCCCAGACTGTCGCGCCAGTCGGCCTTTTTCAGTTCCTTCTGTTCCGGCACCTTCTGGCGATGTTTGCAATCGGGGCAAAGTGTGTTCTTGCCTTGCGTGATCCACGGCACATCCCACGCGAAATCGCAGATCGCGCACTTCATCTTGATGATGCGCGCATCGACGGGCACGTTGCTGGCGGCATCGGGATCGTCGGCAAACGCCTGTGCGGCCGTCGTTTCGGCATCGATCTTCGCGGGTGCTTTGACAACGGGCTTCGGCACGCCGTTCGCCGACGGCGTCACCACGAACAGCTTGCGGCAGTCCTGATTCGCGCAGGTCACCTTCTTCCCGGCGAAGTCGTCCTTCAGCCGGTACGGCTTTTCACAGAAGGGGCACTTGGCGTCGATCGCCATATCGGGGGAGTCCTGGCAGATGACGGGAGCGAACAATTCGACGCAAGGTCGTTCTACGCATTATGACCGCACACCCCACGCGCGGCAATCACCGAACGAGTTTGAATAGAGTTATCTTGCTCACCCTCGTTGGAGATCGCGAACGCGATCCGTGTACAGAAGCTGGTGCTGTTGTTGCGCCTCCGCCCAGGTACGAGGGTAGTGCCCGCGACCCAGCACGACTTCTTCAATGGCCGCGCGCACCTGATGTGCGCACGTGTTGGGGCCGACCTGTCCGACGCCGGTGCCCAATCCGGGAAACGCCACCGATGTCACTACGGCAGAAACCGGTTTGCCAGCCAAGGCACCCGACGGGACGACACCGTGTTTGATAAGTAGCAAGACCGCGCGTGCGGCCAAGTAAGGGTTGATCGAGTCGGCGAGTTTCATCGGCACGCGCATCGTCGGTGCCGCAATGATATATGGGATACGAAGGTTGTTCGTTTCGACGATTTCGGCGGTACCGATCAGCAATTCGCCGTGATGCCGATTGCGGATCATTTCCTGAAGTCGCTCCTCGATCTTCCTGCCGAAGTGTCGCGAATACAAATGATCGATGCCGCCGTCCATGAAACCAAAACTGTTGGCCGGGCTAACGACGGCATCAACGGACAGATCGAGGATCGATCCTCGATGAATTGTCACGTCGGGCGAGTCGCCGCAATGCCGTTCCCAGGCATCGGCTAAGTCCTCGTCAACAGCAGAAAGCACGATTTTCAAGG
>JAYSKW010000406.1:0-1690 GCA_043726085.1 Limnoglobus sp. | reverse complement strand
TGCCAACGATGGAACACGGGGCTAGCGAGTAGGTATCGGAACGGGCCGAACGTCCAGTTCAGGTTCGCGTGAACCATCACCGAGTACGCGAGATTGATCGGCCCGAGGATAGCGAGCGCGATCGGCGAGAAGCCCATCAACAAGATGACGGCATCGGCGAGTGCGAATTCAAGGATCGCGTTTACCGGGTGGAATCGCTGCGTCGAAGTCCAGTCGAGCACTTCGGGCGAATGGTGAATCGCGTGAAATCGCCATCCGAACCGCGTGTGAAACAGCCTATGTATCCAGTACATCAGCACATCTTGCACGAACAGAATCGCGAGGCACTGCACCCACAGCGGCAACTCCCTCGCAACGAATTCCGCGGGTGGGTCGTTCCGGTATAACAGCAACACGCCGAGAACGAGTAGCCCCACGCGGCCGAACTGCGTGAGCAGCGGCAGCAACAGCCAGTAAAAGACATCGGTGACAGCCGCGCGTCGATCCATCCACCAGTTTCGCCCCGGATTACACGGGCTAAACCGCGTCAGCACCAGAAACAGTACCGCAAACCCAGCCAGCCACGCCAGCGAATAAGCCCACATTTCGCCGATAGCCGCAATCGTATTCACGTTCACTCCTCCGTACCCGATTTCGAGTGGCGGAGTGTTATCACGAACGCGAAAATTCTACCAGTGGGAAACGATTCCGAAATTCGCCGCGCCGCGTAGACTTTGCGAAGCGAAGCGCGTGGAGGGGAGAATACCCCTTGTCGCATCGACCATTCTCCGGCATCTTGCACCTTATGCCATACGATGTCATCACGTTCGGCGAGGCGATGGTTCGCCTCGCTCCGCCAGATTTCCAACGGCTCGAACAAACGCGCAGCCTGAACGTCGAAGTCGGCGGCGCTGAACTCAACACCGCCGTCGGACTCGCACGGCTCGGCCGCACTGCCACCTGGGTTTCGCTGCTGCCCGATAACCCGCTTGGCAAACTCGTCGCCAATCGCGTGCGCGAAGCGGGCGTCTCCGACGAGTTCGTGCAATACACCGACGATGGGCGTTGCGGGTTGTACTTCCTCGAATTCGGCGCAGCACCGCGTGCCAGTAGCATCTTGTACGACCGCAAGGATTCCAGCATCGCCCGCGTGCAAACGGGCACGTTCGACTGGCCGCATATCGTTCGCGGCGCGAAGTGGTTTCACGTCACGGGTATCACGCCCGCGTTAAGCGAAAGTGCCGCCAACGTGACGGCAGAAGCTTTGATGGCCGCAAAAGCGGCGGGGTTGGGTACGAGTATCGACCTCAATTATCGCTCGAAATTGTGGACGACGGCCGATGCCGGCCGCACGATGAGCGAACTGCTGGCACACTGCGATTTGCTGATCGCCAGCGAGCCGGACGCGGAAAATCTGTTCGGGATTACCGGTGCGAATTTCTCCGAAGTGGCCGCGAAGCTGATCGATCGTTTCGGCATAAAAATGGTCGCCGGTGTCCGGCGGGAAACGCCGTTAGTCTGGCGAAACACTTTCTCCGCGGTCGGCTACACCGAAGGCAAATTGCACACCACGAAGAGTTACGAAGTCGAAATCGTCGATCGCCTCGGCGCGGGCGACGCGCTGGCCAGCGGCCTCATCGATGGCATTCTCGCCGGCGACTTCGCACTCGGGTTGGATATCGGCGCTGCGATGGGCGCGATCAAACACAGC
>JAYSKW010000405.1:0-17474 GCA_043726085.1 Limnoglobus sp. | reverse complement strand
GCGGTGCGTTGGGCACTGGCAACCCGAAGAAATTCGTCTTCACCAAGTGAGAATCATGAAAGCACTTTCTGCGTTCGCGTTTGCCGTACTCGTCGGCGTGGCCTCGGCGGAAACGCCGAAGGGTACGTACCACTTCGCCGAAACGAAAAGCGAATACGTCGATGTCATGCTCGGCGACCGCAAAGTGTTACGGTTCGTGAATAAGCCGCGCGACGGTACGACGAAGGAATCGCATTACCTGACATTCAAGCCATTCCACCAGGTATTCGACCCGAAGACCGGCGAGACGATCCTGAGTAGCGGGGCACACCCAAACGTGAAAGAGTACCTGTTTCCGCACCATCGCGGGCTGTTCTTCGGCTTCAATAAAATCACGTACGGAGAAAAAAAGACCGCCGACATCTGGCACGGCACGAACAACGTTTACAGTAGTTTCGACAAGATGATCGCGACAAAAGCCGACGACAAACAGGCGAGCCACACCGCCGCAATTAGCTGGCACGGCAGCGATGGCGAGACGTTTGCCGAGGAAGAACGCGAAGTCACTGTGCGCTCGATCGGCGACGGCACCGAGATCGATTGGTCGACGGTGCTGCGTACGAAGTTGCCGAAAGTGCGACTGGACGGCGACCCGCAACATGCCGGGTTCCACTTCCGCGCGACGCAGGAAGTCTCGAAGACGACCGCGAAGCAGACGTACTATTTGCGCCCCGACGGGAAGGGCAAGGAAGGCGAAACCCGCAACTGGGAGCCGAAGAACAAGGACGCCAAAACGATCGGCCTGCCGTGGAACGC
Organism: Limnoglobus sp.; assembly: GCA_043726085.1. Lineage (GTDB taxonomy): Bacteria > Planctomycetota > Planctomycetia > Gemmatales > Gemmataceae > Limnoglobus. The sequence continues at coordinate 16,679 of JAYSKW010000405.1, read as the reverse complement.
GATGAGCTTCGTGACCGGCGGCAAACGCTACACGTCGCTCCGCATCAACCACCCGAGCAACCCGAAAGAGACTCGCGGCAGCGAGCGCGATTACGGTCGCTTCGGCGACTACTTCGAGTTCGACCTGACACCCGCCACGCCGCTGAAGTTGAAGTATCGCGTCTGGGTGCAAGAAGGCGAAATGACGGTCGAACAGTGCGAAGCGAAAGCCGCCGCATTCGTGAAGGCCGATTGATCCGTTCAGAATTCGCAGTATAAGAAACATGTGTAATGTGGGCGCGACATAATGCGCCCTCAGGTGGCCATTTGCCGGGTAACGAATTCTACCTTCGATAGAATTGGGTCGCGGAATGAAGACCATCGAGCTTTTCGCAGGCATCGGTGGCTTCCGGGTTGCCGCAGACGGCATCCCGCTCAGAACAGTATGGGCGAATGACATCTGCCCCAAGGCATGTACAGTTTACCGCAGCCGGTTCGGATCGGGAGAACTTCACGAAGGCGATATTGTCGACATTGCCGATACCATCCCCTCGCACGATCTGCTCACGGGCGGGTTCCCTTGCCAGCCGTTCAGTAGCGCGGGCAAGAAGCACGGAATCCGCGACCCGCGAGGCACCCTATTCCAAACCGTCGTGGACGTAATCCAAGCGAAACAGCCCCAGTATTTCGTTCTGGAAAACGTCAAGCGACTCCTGACGATGGAAGATGGGCTGCATTTCGCCACCATTCTTGCGTCGCTCGCAGACCTCAACTACCAGATCGAATGGCGACTCATCAACGCCATGCACTTCGGCCTGCCGCAGAATCGGCAACGGGTCTTCATCGCCGGGGTTCGTAAACCCAAAGACGTGCATCGTCACGAACTCCCGCACATCCGCCTCGCCACGCGGGAAGACCTAGCCAGGGCGCAAATCGACGGGTTGGCAAGCCCGCAGTCGTGGAACTCCATCGAACAGCACGGCAAGCGTTTCCCGACTTGGGGCGTAGCCTCGTGCGGGCGCTTTATCGCCGCCGACCTCGATACATTCGGATGGACTTTACCTCTCGTCGCCGTGCGGTCCGTTCTGCAAAAGTCGGTGCCGCCCGAATTCGACTTCACCGAGGCCACGTTACAGTGGCTCCCCAAAAACACGCCCGTCAACAAATTCGTGCAGGGAGTGGAGATTCTGAGCAATCAGGCCGGTGGCGCTCGAATGGGCTACACGATCTTCGGCATCAATGGGGTCGCGCCGACGCTGACATCGACGACCAGTCGCCATTACGAGCGATACAAGATTGGCGACCGCTATCGCCGCCTGACCAACATCGAGTACGCCCGTATTCAGGGGTTCGCCGACGACCATTGCGGCGCTTGCTCGGTCTACGATCAGTACGCGCTATACGGAAACGCTGTCCCGCCGCCGATGGCTGGGTGGGTGGTACGGCAATTGTTATCTGAGGGCATCTCGCCCGCAGATTACCGGCAATTTTACAGACAACGGAGCTTGTTCGACTTCGCTAGCGGATCCTAACTAACTAATCCGCAAGATACCTGTCACCTCACCCGCCTGCGCAATCACGCGGGCGTACTGTAGACGCCATTGCAGAGCATTGGAGATTGTCAGGTATCCCTGCACCGGCAGGGTTCGCAACAACTCCTGAGCGATCCGCCCCATCTCGATGTCATCGACCGGCAGCATCTTGTCCTGCATGAACGCGACCAGATCGTTTTCGTTTCCATCTCTTCCCAGAATTTCGAGCAGTCCTCTGGTCATCTGGTAGTCGGCCGTGCGGTGACTTTCGATGAAGATCGTGTGCAGGATATTCATGATGGCCGTTTTCGCTATCTGGTCGTCGGTCTTATCGTAGACGAACACCAAAACCGAATAGCCCAAGCCGTAAATCTTTTGCCGGGCGCTCTTGAACGGGCAACTCGATTGCGGTTGCTTGACGCTCGTCACTTTCATGTCGACCGCGAGGCCGGGCAGGTCGATCCCCATCGCGGAGTTGCCCGGAGCGTGGACGTAACGTGATTCGAGGTGCTGCTGAAATTTGTGTTCGAGGTAGGTGCCGATAGCCTTGCCATCCGTCACACCGTAAATTGTTGTCTCGGGATGTGCCGATTCAGCGAGAGCAAATTTCCGTGCTTCCTCCTGAAGTGTTTCGACTGTCAGGACGGGCTTCGACATGATGTCCACCTTGCTTCTAAGGGATGAAACGCGCCTTCCGCGCGGTGGCCGAACGAGATACTCAGGCGACATTTGAAGTATTAATTTCTCACGGCAACTTCAGCGCGATCGTTTGTGGAGTGCCGTTTCGCACGAGTTCTAGTTTCACGATGTCGCCGGGTTTCTTGTGCCGCAAGGCGTACGCGATCAAATCGGTTTCGCGAGTGAAGTCGTTGCGGCCATCGAAGCCGACGAGGATGTCGTCCTTCTTCACGCCTGCTTTGTGCGCGACATCGTGCGGGGCGAACTGCCCGACGTGCTGAATCCGAAACCCCATTTTCTCCGGTGGGAGTTTCTGTTTCTCTCGCTGTTCATTCTCTAACTCCACGGGGAAAATGCCACCGAGCGCCTTGCGGCGAAGCCCCCACGTACTCGATCGCCACGAAATATCGTCCCGCTGTCGCCAGCCTTTATCGAGTTTCATGTTGAGCACCATCGGTTTGCCCGCACGAACGATCTCGGCTATCAGCGTCGCGCCTTCGGCCGGAGTGTGGTGCAACACCCATTGCACATCGGCGAGGGAAAGCAACGGCTGACCGGCCAGCGACAGGATCGCATCGCCGGGTTGGAAGCCCGCCTTCTCGGCGTCGCTCGCTTTCTCCACCGTCAACACCGTGGCTTTCTCCTTCGGGTCGAGAACGAGGCCGAGCGACTTCGGATGCGGGTACGGGTAGAGCAGCATATCGGACAGCACTTCCTTTTTGCCGAAAGCCTGCTCCCGCATCGCGTCGCCGATCTGGTGGCAATGGATGCAACTCTGCACGACTTTGCCTTCGTAATCGAGCGTCGATTTGTACTTGGTTTTTAAGGTTGGGAAGAGTTCCGGCCGGGCGAACTCCGGGGCGGGGCCGCGCTTGGCCAATAGCGAATCCGCGATCTTCGGGTAGTCGCGGTGCAACGCGAGTGCGGCTTCCATCGCCTTCGCCAAGCCGTCAACCGAGACATCGCCGATCCAGTTTTTGCGGTGCGAGCGCGTGCCGAAGCGACCGTAGATTGTGCCATCATCGCGAAAAAAGAACACGGCAAACGATTGATCGGTATCGAACTGAAACAGCGACAGGTCGAGGCCGTTCGTCGAGACGATGCGCAAGGTGATGAACTTTTCCAGCAGCGGTTGGATGCGCACGTCCGCGTCGATGAGTTCATCGTCGAGCTTGACGCATTCCTCGCACGGTAGGCACCGCAGCACTGCGACGATCGGCTTGCCAGTCCGCTTCGCCTCCGCGAACGCCTTCGGCACATCGTTGTAAATCCACTTGCCCCCGGCCTCGATCTTCGCTTTGTCGCCACGAACTTTCTCTTCGCGCGTCTGCGCCGAGACGTTGGCAACGGCGAATGCAATGGCAACGAGCGCGAGCAAAAACGAACGGCGCATGATGGCGACCTCGAAGGGAGATGTTTCGGAATGGCCTTCGGGAGATTGTAGTCGGGGAAGTGCTGACGTAGGGACCACAGCTACGACATGCTCCCCTGATACTCTTGATTAGCACGCGTGTAATACAATGAGTGTGTGTTCGATTTTGTTTCTCTGGACGGGTTGGCAAATGCAGCCGACAATGACTCGCGTTTGGGAAGCCAAGCAGACCGATGAGACGCGCCTCGTCGTGGATGTGTTGAAACGCGCAGGGTTCGACCAGGTCGATGCCTATCGTTACAACTCCGCTTCGATCCGGCTTCGCGTGATCGATCCGCGATTCGATGGGTTATCGATCGAAAAACGCGATGCGATGGTCGAACCCGTTCTGGAGCAACTCCCCGAACGAACGCAAGCGGACATCATGACGCTGTTGACGATCGCACCAGCGGAATTGCAAGACACGCCCAGGACGTTCCGACAGTGTCTGGTCAATTTAGAATTCGACGACCCGAGTCCGTCTATGCTGTAATTTTTCGATTTCCACACACGGACCACCATGACATTCGACTTCGATGCGATCGTACTTGGGGCGGGGGCGGCGGGGCTGATGGCGGCGATCCATACGGCCGAGCGCGGGCGGCGCGTGTTGCTTTTGGAAAAGGGCCGCAAGCCTGGCGTGAAGATTCTCATGTCCGGTGGCACGCGTTGCAACATCACGCACGATTGCGAAAATCGCGGCATCATCGAGGCGTTCGGCCCCAACGGCAAGTTCCTGCACTCGGCACTCGCCGCGTTCGGCGTTCGCGATACCATCGCCTTCTTTGAAGCCGAAGGCGTGATGACGAAAGTCGAAGATACGGGCAAGATTTTCCCCGTGTCGGATCGTGCGCTCGATGTGCTGAACGCCTTGTTGCGTAGGCTCGAACGCAGCGGGGCCACGCTCGCCATCGGCGAACCGGCGACGAAACTCCAGAAACTTCCCGATGGCGGATTCGCGGTCACTACGCCGCTACGCACACTGACCGCCGAGCACGTGCTCATTACCACGGGCGGCAAATCGTACCCCGGTTGCGGCACCACCGGCGACGGTTACGGCTTCGCGTCGCAGTTCGGCCACGAAATCGTTTCTACGAAGCCCGCACTCGTACCGCTGACGGTGCAAGCCGAGTGGATCGCCGAACTTCGCGGCATCACGTTGCCCGATGTCGGCCTGAAAGTCTTCGACGGTGACAAAACCCTGTCAGCGAGACGTGGCTCGATGTTGTTCGCGCACTTCGGCCTCACGGGACCGGCCCCGCTCGATGTTAGTCGCAGCGTCAGCGGACACGCGACGCCATCGAAATTGAATCTGCAAGTCGACTTGATGCCACTGGAAGCCGAGGAAAAGTTCGACGAATTTCTCCGAGTAGAAACGTCCGCGTCGGGGAAGAAACAACTGGCGGTGGTGATGTCCGAAAAGTTGCCGCGCCGCGTCTGCGATCAACTGCTATCGCTCGTCGGGTTCCCACTGGATCGCAAGGCCGCATCGCTGAGTAAGCCGGATCGTTTGAAGTTGGTCGCGACGGCCAAGCGGTTGTCACTACCGTTACGCGGCACGCTCGGTTTCGAGAAAGCCGAAGTGACGTCGGGCGGCGTCAACCTGATCGACGTCGATTCGCGAACGATGCAGAGCAAGCGACAACCGGGGCTGTATTTCGCAGGCGAAGTCCTCGACCTCGACGGCTGGATCGGCGGCTACAACTTTCAGTCCGCGTGGAGTACCGGCTGGCTCGCCGGGAGGAATTTGTGAAGTGTGTTATCCGGTTTTTCGGACGATCTGGTGCAACGGCGGTATTTCACAACCGATTGATTTCTCCGCAGTTAAAGCCAACGGCTGTTCGACGAGCGAAATTTCGCCAGTAGTGACGCTATCATTCGGCCCAAGAAAGACAGTGGATTGACCGCGCTGCACGGATTTAACGATCGGCCACATCAACTCTTCATCAGTGGGATTGACGTGATCGGCAGTGGGCAAAAGATTCATCGAGCCATACTGGCCCGGAGGTAGGTCTGCGTTATTCATCTTGCTTGTACTCCCGTGCTAATACTCGTTCGCGAGCGAGTGGTTCTTCGAGACCATCGACCCATAATTGGAACTCGTAAGTTCCTGATTCCTTGAACGGCACAAAACGAATTGGAAACGCAAACTCTTCCACGAAGTTCAATCCGGAAATTTCAAAGGAGCGAGTCGTTGGAGGGCGAAATTCCCGCGGATTGCCATCTCGGCCCAATTGAACTTCTAATACATCATTATCTTCACCGGACTCCACTTTCACAAGCCTGATCCGCGGATGATAGTCGCCAGTATCACCCCAGAGTTGGAAGTAAACAAAAATGCGATCGAAACGAACCGGGAACAATGTGCCTTCTGGCGGTTCCACGTGCGAGTAAATCCCTCCAATCGATATGCCAGATTCCGAATGCCGCGGATCGTACCAAAGTGTCCGAAACGTCAGGAGATGGCGAGCGTGAACTTCTGGCGGATCCAGGTATGGCGACGGATTCTCTGAATCGGTGTCGTCCCTCATTTGTCACCTTTAACCATCTGAAGTGGCATATGGACCTCCGGCTCCGTTCTCGCACCGCACCCGCCGAGAACGGCCGGCTCTTCCAACACCGTCAACAACCTCACGCAACCTCACGCAACCGCTGGCATCGACGAGCGATTCGTCTGTCTGGATCATTTCGCACCTCTAATTTGATTCTATCCCCGTTTCGCCGCGCCGCGTAGTCTTCGGAGCGAAGCGCGGGCACGGCGTATCGGATCGCACGCGATTTTTAAGTGAGCTCGCGCCCCGCGCTTCGCTACGCAAAGCCTACGCGGCGCGGCGAAACGAATCTCGATTCAGCATCGATTCAGGTAGATCAGCGGTCACCCCATACATCGCGGTCGGCTCGGACCTCGGCCAAGATGTATTCGCCGATCCGCAGGACAGTTGCCGTCCCGAAGGCGTCAGTAACCGACCCGCCCGTTTGAAGGCTTACTCATAGAGGCATTCCCACACCCAAGCACCGGCTTCGTGCGAGAACACGCAGGACCATGACAGGTCGCCTGCCGCGATCACCAGTTCTCGCTGGTTCGCCAACTTGCGCCACAGACTCCGCAGCCCAACCGCTCGGTAGCCGGCCGCCCACCGTCCACCCGTGTTGGCTAACTCCGGCACCTCCACGCCGCTGAACAGATAAACGTCGGCCGGCAGCCGTTCTGCGACGATTTGCAACGCCCGTTCGCCACGGAACGAGGGGCCAAAAGCGATGAGAGGCAAGAACTCAACCCGCCAGCGCCGAATGAGGTCGATGTAATCTCGATCGGAAAGGAATGTCCACGACTCGGCTTCCGCAGTAAGCCAGTCCTCCACATCGGGCAGCACACGTACGATACCCACCGGCACCTCAGCCGACAAAATCGTTATTTGGTAATTCGTGTTAATTTCATCCGGTATCGACCGTCATGTCAAGCCTCGTGCATCGCGAATCATCACGTTTCCTTTCGGTCGAACTTCCCACGGTCGTCCGTCCGTGGGTTTTGGGTTGGCATCACCCACACGAACGCGTACAGTCAAAAAATCCAAGGCGATGCGACGTAAGTCGGAATTCGTGTCGTGCACGGAGTGACATAGAATTGTCGCCAAATGACATAGAATTGCGCCCAAATGACATAGAATTGTCGCGGTCGGTCGATTTTGTGTCGCATCCGGTCGATTTTCGGGCGCGAGTTGCGCCGTGTGTCGAATCGATGGCCATCGACGCAAACTGTGACAGGAATGCAGGATAAAGCAAAAAACCTCGAAACAGATCAGCGATTTGCGATCAAAAAGTGGCATTTTGAGACGAAAAAACACCCCAAAAACCAGTTTTGGAGTGTCCGCAATTGTGACTTACATCGATTATGAGAACCCAAAAACTCCTCACGAAGCCCCGTCTCGCGTTTCGGTCCAGGCTTTGGCTAGTTGGTTGAGGTGGTCGATGACGCGGACGAGTCCCGTGACGCCGGCCATACCAACGCCGATAAGGCAGGAGACGAGTAACCGGAAGCCGATCGTCATTTCTTTCTCGCCGAAGACGATGAGCAAGATCGCGCCGCTCAGTGGGATCAGGTTCGCGAGCACCATGAACGGCCCGAAGAAATGCGTGCCGCGATCGAGTTCGGCGGCGGCAGTAGTTGCATGGAATCGCTCGGGGTTCCACAAGTATGGGTACAGCCCTCGCAGCACGACGTAGAGGATGCCGTAATAGCTGTAAACCATGCCGACGATGCCGGAGAGCACGAACGAGATCAGGAAGTGAACGTACTGCGATGTCGACAGTCGGGCCTCGCCACCGAAGTGATCGATGACGAGCGGAAAGAGGATGCCGCCTGGCAGCCAGCCGACGAACGCCAGCCCGATTCCCCATCGCCCGATATCGAGAGCACGCTTGCGGACCGCATCGAATTGATCCGGCGTTGCAACTCCGGATCGCGCGTGCAACAGTTCGCGATGGAGCCGCCGAAGTAGCCGAAATGCGATCGTTAAACAGGCGGAGTAAGCGAGTAGATCGTAGCCGATGACGAGCATCGTGAAGATTCGCTGCTGTTTCTCGTTCAGGTTCAGTTCGACCGCGTTGTAAATGACATTTTGGAACGTGCCGACGAAGTGCGGCAGTAGCGCGAACGCGAGCAGAACGAGTATCGGGTGGCGGATCGTCCAACGGCCCAACTCGTGTGGCGGCGGCAGACGGCGTTGGGCGGTGTGGATCGCGCGAGCACCGGCGAGGGCTTCGCGAAGTGCCGCCGCACTTTGATAGCGATCCATCGGGTTCGCTTGCAAACAGCGTCGAATCACGGCGGCCAATTCGGGTGGAAGATCGGCTTCGATTTTGCGCGTCTCGGCACTCGGCAGCACCCCCGTTGCGAGTTGAAAGAGCACGATTCCGAGCGAGTAAAGGTCGCTACGTTCGTCGACGGCGACCGCGTCGGGCGTTCCGCACGCGGCGGCCATCTGTTCCGGCGACATGTACTTCGGCGTGCCACCGGTGACCGATGCACCGCACGAAACCGACACGTTGAAATCGACGAGCATCGGCCGACCGTACGGCGTAATGAGAATGTTCCCCGGCTTCACGTCGCAGTGGAGAACACCACGCCCGTGCGCGAATGCGAGTGCCCCCGCGAGTTGCTCGCCGATACGACACACCGCCTGAATGAAGTCGTCGCCTTCGAGCGCCGCACGATCGCGAAGCGAAGCGGGGTCGAAGCGACTTTCGCCACTCGCCAAGGCATCGATGGCCGCAAGAAAATCGTTGCCCGTTGCGGGGCGACGATCCTTCGCGTAGAGGTGCGCGATCGCGTTGCCGAGCGTCGTACCGGGCACGTATTGCAAACACAGGCAGTGCTTTTTGCTCGTGAGTTCGGAGAAGCCCGAGTAGACCTTCACGATGTTATCGTGCTCGAGGTTCGCGAGCGCCAGCCCTTCGGTAGCACCCGCCACGGTCGCGTCGGTGACCTTGAGCGCCACCTGACGGTCGAGCGAGACTTGCTTCGCCAGAAAGACCGTGCCCAGCCCGCCCTGGCCGAGTTTGGACAATAACACGAAGTCGCCAACCTGCCGCCCCGGCTGCCAAAACTGATAGCTTTCGAGGTGCTTCGGCACGCATCCGGGGCCGATCTGCGTGATCTCGGTCGACGACCCACTGAGCACATTTTGCTTCAAAGTGTGCGTGAGCGCGGACGATTCCGAACCCACATCGTCGACTTTCGGCGTTTGCGACGGCGTCATCATAACGTGACTCGCGCCAATAAAGGAAATCCGATGAATCGTGAACATCCGCTACCCACGCGAACCGTACGCGATTAAGATACAAACATAACCTTTGAACTATGAGCGGATTCTTTATGACATTGGCCGAGCGCTACGCGGATGCTTTCGATGGGTCGCGGCAACGCTTCGAGATCGCGAAGACACTCTTCCCGACCGGCGTCACGCACGACGCCCGGATGATGGAGCCATTCCCCGTTTACATCAACCGAGCGAAAGGTTCCAAGAAGTGGGACGTCGATGGCCACGAACTCATCGATTATTTCGTCGGTCACGGCTCGCATTTACTCGGTCATTCGCCCGATGCGGTCGTGTTGGCAGTGCAAGAACAAATGAGCAAAGGCACGCACCCCGGCGCGTGTCACGATCTCGAAATCGAGTGGGCCACTTGGGTGAAGAAACTCATCCCGTCGGCGGAGCGCGTTCGCTTCACGGGGAGTGGCACCGAAGCGACGATGATGGCGTTGCGGTTGGCGCGACTGTTTACTGGACGCGCGAAGTTCCTGAAATTCCACGGCCACTTCCACGGTTGGCACGACTACGTCACGATCGCTTCCGATCCGCCGTACGAATCGACCTCGGTGCCGGGCGTGCCTGCGGGCGTGGCCGATTGTTGCGTGGCGATTCCGCCGAACGACCTCAACCGCGTCGAAGATGCGTTGAAATCGAACCGCGACATCGGCGCGATGATCCTCGAACCGACGGGCGGCCACTGGGGTGCGGTGCCGATTCGCGGCGAGTTTCTGCACGGGCTACGTGCGCTTTGCACGAAGTACGATGTGCTGCTGATATTCGACGAAGTCATCACGGGGTTTCGCGTCGCGCCGGGCGGGGCACAGCAAGTCTACGGCGTAACGCCGGACCTTACGACGCTCGCAAAAATTCTCGCGGGTGGTCTGCCCGGTGGCTGCGTCGTCGGCCGAGCGGATATCCTCGCGTTCATCGAAGCCCGCGCGGGCAAGCCGAAGATGAAACACCCCGGTACGTACAACGCGAACCCGCTGTCCGCGTCGGCAGGCATCGCAACGCTGCAACGAATCGCGACCGGCGAACCGAGTGCAAAAGCGAACGCGATTGCCCGCTACTTGCGTAATGGATTGAACGAACTGTTCGCCTCCCGCAACAGTCCGTGGATCGCGTACGGCGATTTTTCGATGATTCGCGTCGTGCCGAATTACACCGGCCCCCGTGCAGCGGTCGCCGCGACGGACAACGACGGTTTCGTGCCCTTCAACGGCGATGTCGACGCACTCGACGGGCCGAAGAACGCGAAGCACATGCACGCCGTCCGCCAGGGGATGCTCCTCAACGGCGTCGACTTCTGGGGCTACGCGGGCCTGACGAGTGGCACGCACAACGTCGAAGATGCCGACAAAACGATCCGCGCATTCGCGGCAACTTTGGAACTGATGGCCATCGATGGAATCGAATAGTCCATGAAAAACGCCATTACTTCGAATCTGCGACCGCAGCTTTTGGGCCGGATGACGCAGCGCGCCGTCGTCGAGGCACTCAAAAGCCAAGGGCCGATCTCGCGGGCGGACATCGCACGCCTCACGGGCATCAGCCCGACGACGGTTTCGTCGGCCGTCACGCAGGTTTTGCTCGCGGGATACATCGAAGAAACCGATGCGGAGATCAGCGGGCCAGGCCGACCGGGGAAGATCCTTCGGCTCGCGCACGAGTCGGTGCAAGTCATCGGCGTTTCGGTCGAACCCGAATGGTGCGAGATGGTCGTCGGCGGTCTAGATGGCAGCATTTATTCCGATCGTTCGGTGAAGTTTCTGACGCCGAACACGTACGCGCGGCTTCTCTCGGAAATCGAACGACACGCGAGACCGTGGATCGATACGCCGAACGTGAAAACGCTCGGGTTGGGTCTCAGCTTGCCCGGCATCATCGATCCGAGTGGCGAACGTGCGGTCTTCTCGCCGAACTTGCACCAGACCGACGAGCAACGCCCCAGCCACGATTTGCGCGACCGACTCGGATTCAGCACGATTCTGATTCAAGAGAACGACGCGCTGTGCTTGGCCGAACGTCGCGCCCACCTTGCCGAGGATCTGGCGATCATCGACTACAGTGGCGGCTTGGGGCTGGGGGTGATTACCGGCGGGCGGTTACTCGGACGGCACATCGGTTTACCCCGCGAGTTGGGGCATATCACGATCGATCCGAAAGGCACTGTCTGCGGGTGCGGGAATCGTGGCTGCCTGGAGACACTGGCCACCGATGCCACCTTCGCCCGGCGAGTCTCCTTAAAAATCGGGCGAACCGTGACCATCGACGAAGCGATCCGATTGGCGACCGACGACCCATCGGCATTCCATTCCGAAATCGAAGCCGTGCTCGACTATCTCGCGATCGCCGTGGCCACGACGGCGAATTTGTTCGCACCGCCGCTCATTATCATGCACGGGCGATTGCTGAACATCGTGCCGAAACTGCTCGACTGCCTCGCTTCGCGCGCGGCCGTAAGGAAACTGCGACCATTTCGCGAAAAGTGCCGACTGTTGCAATCGACTTCCACGAAAGCCCAAGGTGCCCTCGCGGGGATACTCGATCACCTCTTCGAGGAACTCGGCCCACTGTTGCCGACGAACGCTTGATGGTTCGCTTCGTACAATGTATCGATGGAACGTCTCAACAAATATCTCGCCCATGCGGGCATCGGTTCGCGTCGTCATTGCGATGAACTCATCGCGGCGGGCCGCGTCAAAATCGACGGCCGCATCGTTCGCGATCTCGGCGTCAAAGTCGATGTCGAAAAAAACAAAATCTCCGTCGACGACAACAACGTGCGTTCGGAAAAACCGACGTACTGGGTCGTCAACAAACCGGTCGGCCACCTGTGTACGAACCACGACCCGGCGGGCCGACCGCTGGCGCTCGATCTCATTACGCACGTCGAACAGCGAGTCTACACCGTCGGGCGACTCGACGAAGCGAGCGAAGGCTTGCTGCTGATGACGAACGATGGCGAACTCGCTTTCCAACTGATGCACCCGAAGTTCGAGATCGAGAAGACGTACCTCGCGCTGGTGGCGGGGCAGCCATCGATTATGGACTTGCAAAAGTTGCTCGATGGCGTTTGGCTGAGCGATGGCAAAGTGAAGGCGAAGGCGGCACGCAAAGTCCGAAGCCAAGGCGATAGTACGTGGGTTCGGATCGTATTGTGCGAAGGCAAGAACCGCGAAATCCGGCGAATGCTGGCGCAACTCGGCCACAAAGTGATGCGACTTCAACGAATCTCGCTCGGCCCCGTGCGGCTCGATCGCTTGCCGAAAGGCAAGTCGCGGCGGCTGAGTTTGCTCGAATTGAATGCACTGAAGAAAGCCGTCGAGGAGAGCGGAAAGAAGATCCAGCGCGTGCGAAATCGCATCGCTGGCACGAAGACCGAACCCGTCGAAGAGGCAGCACACACACCCGCAACCGAGAAGCCAATCGTCGATACGCGACCGATCATGACCAGCCGCCCACCCGCATCTCGTACCGCCGCACAGCGACCGGCTGCACCTCGCCCCGCTACGAGCCGACCGGCTGCACCGCGTCCCGCCGCACCGCGACCGCCGACGCGGCAACCCGAGGGACGATAGCCCGATGGCACTTACTTTCTTATGTAGCTGGCCTCTGTGAGGCCGGTGCAGAGGCAGCCTCTCCTCAATTGTGAGGCGTCCGGGGTCACAGATCCCAGCTACAAGAAGAGAAAGTAAATACCATCGGACGCTAGTCGCACTTCCAAAGCCGCACGTCCAACTGACAAGGATATTCCGATGAACCGTCTCGCTGCGGAATCGAGCCTTTACCTGCGCCAGCACGCGAACAACCCCGTCGACTGGTTCGCGTGGGGGCCGGAAGCACTCGCGTTGGCGAAGGAGCAAAACAAGCCGATCTTCCTGAGTATCGGTTACTCGGCGTGCCATTGGTGCCACGTCATGGAGTACGAGAGCTTCGAGAATACCGAGACCGCCGAGGCGATGAACGCGAACTTCATCAACGTCAAAGTCGATCGCGAAGAGCGTCCGGACCTCGATCAGATTTATATGACGGCCCACCAACTGTTGACGCGCGAAGGCGGCGGGTGGCCGCTTTCCGTGTTTCTCACGCCGGATCTCACGCCGTTCTACGCGGGGACGTACTTCCCGCCGAAGGACATGTACGGCCGCCCGAGCTTCAAACGATTGCTGTTCGCGATCCACGATGCCTGGACGAACAAACGCGATGGGCTGTACGAGATCGGGCGGCAAGTCTCGGCGGCTCTGAAGGCGACGAGCGATCTGGAACCGGCGAAGGGCGTGCTTTCCGAGACGATTTTGAAGAATGCCACGAACGTGTTGCGACGCAGTTTCGACCCGACGCACGGCGGCTTCGGCAGCGCACCGAAATTCCCGCATCCGCTGGAATTGAAGGTACTACTACGGGTAGTCAAGCGGTTCGACGATAGTTCCGCATTGCACTCCGCACGCCTGACGCTCGACAAAATGGCACGAGGCGGGATGTACGATCAAGTCGGCGGCGGCTTCCATCGCTACAGCGTCGATGCCGTGTGGCTGGTGCCGCACTTCGAGAAAATGCTCTACGATAACGCCCTCCTGCCACTCACGTACACCGAGGCATTCCAACTCACCGGCGACCCGTTCTACAAGCACATCGCACGCGAAACGCTCGACTATGTGATGCGCGAAATGACGCACGAAGGTGGCGGCTTCTACAGCACGCTCGATGCCGACAGCGAGGGTGTCGAAGGGAAATTCTACGTCTGGAGCGAAGCCGAAGTCGAAGCGATTCTCGGGCCGGAACTCTGCGATTTTGCGAGCCGAGTCTACGGCATTTCCGCGAACGGCAACTTCGAGCATAGCAATATTCTGTGTCGCTCGAAGTCCGACGAACAAGACGCAAAACTGGCGGGGCTGAGCCTCGACGAGTTCCGCACGAAACTCGCTTCCGTGAAGTGCAAACTCTACGGCGTCCGCTCGAAGCGAGTCTGGCCGGGCCGCGACGAGAAGTTCCTGACGGCATGGAACGGCCTGATGATCGCGGCATTGGCCAAGGCGAGCAGCGCGTTCGACGAGCCGAAATACGCGGTGGCCGCCACCCGTGCGGCAGAGTTCGTCCTCGCAAATCTGCGTTCTAATGATGGGCGTTTGTTCCGCACATCTGGCGTGAATGCCCCCGCGAAACTGCCGGGGTATCTCGAAGATTATGCGTACCTCATCGATGCGTTCGTCTCGCTTTACGAAGCCACGTTCGACGCGAAATGGGTTCGTACGGCCAGCGAATTGTCCGATGTGATGATCCAGCATTTTGCCGACCCCGTGGGTGGCTTCTTCTTCACCGCCGACGATCACGAGCAACTGATCGCACGCACGAAAGATTTGCACGACGGAGCCACGCCATCGGGTAACGCGATGGCCACTACGGCGCTGATTCGCCTCGCGAAACTGACCGGCCGCAGCGGCTTATTCGCCATCGCCGAAGGCACGCTGAAGGCGTACCTGGGGTTGATGACGGAGAACCCCGCGGCGGCGGGGCAGTTGCTCGTGGCGCTCGATTTGTATCTGGGGCCAGTCGAAGAAATCGCGGTGGTGGGTCACGAAAGTGATCCGGAAACGGCTCGCGTTCTGCACGCCGTTCGCCAGAAATTTGCACCGAACCGGATCGTGGCGTTTCACGATCCGGCAAAAGCCGATTCCGAACTTGCCATCCTCGCGAACCGCCCGATGGTCGAAAATCGCGCGACGGTTTACGTGTGTAAAAACTCCGTGTGTGCCGCGCCACTCGTCGGCAGTGACGCGGTTTCGGAAGTGCTTTAATCCATCCGGAAGTCGGCGATCAGCCAGTCGGTTGGTCGGTCGCCCTTCACGAGTTTCATCGTGAACGGCTTGGTGGCTCCGCCTTTGCTCAACACGCCCGTAACGGTGCCCGCTTCCACTTTCGCAATCGCATATCCGGTGAAACCGCCGCGGAATTCGCCGAACTTGCCGCTAAGAATGCCTCGATTATAACCGCGTTTTTCCGCCGGGAATGGTGGGGCGATGCCCATTTTGAAGGTCGTGCTCATCGTGCCTTCCGCGATGCGATCCGAGTTCCCGAGCAGGCCATCGAGGAACGCAACCGCCGCGAATGTCGGGTACGCATCCTCGCCCGCCGGTAACGTCGCAGACACGGTTGCCGCCGCGCTTGCGAAGAACCAATCGGTTCTCCATGCTCCGTCGATTTTCGTTACGCGAAGTGCGATGTGCTTCGGAGTCTCGCCAGCGACGCCGCCAGTTAGCACGTACGTGTCGCCCGAACCCGATGCCGCCGTCAGAGCGGGTGCGGGTACCGAATTGAGGAAGCGTTCGAGCCACTGGCCGGCGATCGTATCCGAGTAGCCGAGTTCGCGATCCTCGGGCGAAAGCGGGTCGGCAATTAGCTTCTTGAACGCGGGTGTCAGCATTGCGGCGCTCGCTTTACCCGCTTGCACCGCAGCCAGAAACTCCTTGGCGTACACCTCGGCTGCGCTCTTCGCATCGGTTGTCGATACGGGCGAGACAACCTCACCGGGCTTCGCCGATGGCGAAGCGATGGCCATGACCGGCGCGGCTTTCGTGGCGTAGGCCGGCGGTTTCGTGCAACCGGCGACCAGTAAAATTGCGAAGCCGAGCCAGCGGCTGCAGCGAACGATCCGTGTCATGATGCTCCTCGGGTAGACGCTGAGAGGATTATTTCGCCAATTGTACGATCAATTTCGCGGCTGCGGTGAGGTCTGCGGCGGAGCGGATCATCGGCAGTTCGGCTTTGGCCGCTTCGAGGATCTCGCGTGCCTTCTCGACTTGGTTGCCTTCCAAGCGAACGACGACCGGCACTTTGAAGCCGACTTCGCGGCCTGCTTTCACGAGTGCTTCCGCAATTAGCGCGCAACTCGCGATGCCGCCGAAGATATTCACGAACACGCCCTTCACTTTGTCGTCCGAAAGGATGATGCGGAACGCCTCGATCGCGGCATCGGGTGTTACGCCGCCACCCACATCGAGGAAGTTCGCCGGGCTGCCCCCGTGGTGGTTGACGATGTCCATCGTCGCCATCGCGAGGCCCGCCCCGTTGACGAGGCAACCGATCGTGCCATCGAGCTGGATGTAGTTCAGGTTCGCCTTACCCGCACGGATTTCCGTCGGGTTTTCTTCGGCGAGGTCGCGCAAAGCTTGCACGTCGGCATGGCGGAACGCGGCATTATCGTCGAAGTCGATCTTCGCATCGAGAACGACGACATCGCCCTTCTTGGTGACCGCGAGCGGGTTG
>JAYSKW010000404.1:0-3178 GCA_043726085.1 Limnoglobus sp. | reverse complement strand
GCCGATCAGCAATACGTTCGCGCCCGATTGCATTCGGAACGCCGCCGAGGTCGGGTCTTTGATCGCCACCGCGTCGCCGAACCACGCGACGGGCACGCGGACTTCCGCTTTCGTTTTCAGTGCGTCCGCAAGCAAACGATTGTTCTGAACTTCCGCCGCGATGTTGCCTTCAAACACCAGTGGTGGCGGGTATTTGCCGTTCGCGCGGTTGCGAATATCCGTCAGTAACGTCTCGCGGCGATCTTCATCGAGCCAGACGACCTGGAACGGGTCGTTACCTTCGACGAGGCCGTTCGCGTCGTTGTAAATCGCCTCGCCGGGGCGCGACAGTAGCCGAGCCGCGTTGTTGTCTTTGCTCAGAATCAGTTGCGCGTCGGCATCGCTACATTGCAGCGCGATACGCACCGCCATCTGGTCGATCGTACTTCGCGCGAGCGAGTACGCCCCGCCGAGCGTTTGCGAACCCAGCAGTACGTGTAACCCGAACGCCCGCCCCTGCCGCACGAGGCGATCGAGCAGTAGCGCGGACTCTTGCGACAGTTTGTCGTCTTCGACGAAAAATTCCTGAAACTCATCGACGATGAACAAAATTCGCGGCACCGCGAGCGGGCTGCCCGTCGACTTCAAATACTCGCGATAACCTTCGAGATCGTTGGCTCCGGCGGCGCGGAAGCGATCGCCACGATCGCGCAGTTCGGCGTCCAGCCTTTGTAACACGCTGAGGCCGAACTCGCGTTCGCTTTCGATCGCAATCACCCGTGCGTGCGGCAACAGGCTCGTTGCATACGCGCGGAACTCGACGCCTTTCTTGAAGTCGATCAGGTACAGTTCGGCTTCATCTGGGCTGTAAATCAAGGCGAGATTCGTAATCATCGCGTGAAGGAGCGTCGACTTACCCGATCCAGTTTTGCCCGCGATCAGAGCATGTTGTGCGGTACCGCGGCCGAGCATGAGCATCTGTCGCTTGGTGGCACCCGCTCGGCCAATCGGGATGTCGAAGCCTTTCGCGGTGCTGCCGGTCCAGATCGCGTCTTTGTTCGGCATGATGAAATCGAACGGCACTTCGACCCGCGCCGCCGAGCGACTCGCTTCGCCGATGCGCCGGATCGTGGCCGCCACGGTCGCGCCGTCAGGCGGGGTGTCGAGCGTCAGTGGAAACACCGAGAGTTCGGGTTCGAGCGGGACGAACTTGCCGTCCTTTTCCACGAGGTTGAACGCGACTTGTTCGAGGTCGGCGAGGCGGAAATCGCGAGGCAGACCGGCCTTCGTATCGACGCTAACGAGCGTGCAAACGCCACACGCGGGGCCGCTACTCATGATGCTAATCAGGCGGCGTGCGGTGTCGGGCGTGAAGTTCGTCGGGAAATTCGCGACCACCAGTACGCGGTACGGTTCGGCGACTTCCCCGGCGGCGGCGTTGTAATCTTCGATGCTCTTGTACTGGTTTCGCAGATACTTCTGAATCACATTTTCCATGTGTTCGGTCAGGTCGACAAGCCGTTGTTCGATCTGCGCTGGCTCGGTCCAGATGCGTGCGCCGACGAGGTTTTCGTCGTAATCGGCGAGGCTCATGAATGCGGCGAAGTTCTCGCCGAGGCCGACGGGGTCGAGGATCGTGAACCGCACTTTGCCGGGTGGCAGCCCCGTCAGGAATCGCAACATCACCGCTTGCATCGAGTTGACGGCGGCGGCACGGCCACGGTCGGCGGCCTTCCACAACACCGCACATTTATCGGGGAACGGCAGGAACGCGGGCAATTTCATGCGAACCGGGTTGTCCGGCATCAATCGCTCGTCGCTCGGTTCCCCGTCGGCGATGGCGTACTGATCGACGTTCCACTTCCCGAAGCGGATACCGGGCGGAACGCGGGTCACGGGTGGGCGGTTCGGCAGCGTCAGTTCCGCCCAACGCGGGAACGCCGCGATACCCGAATCGCGCACGTCGCTGAGGTCGGTGGTAATCGCGCTAATCGTATTATGCCATTTGCGGCCCATCGCGTCCCAAGCGACATTCCGCGCGAAAGTCGCACTTCCTATTTTTTCTGCGTATCGAGTTTCGGCTTCTTTAAGTTGCGCATCGAAGCCGTCTTCGAGTTGCCCCGCCGTCGTCTGGTAGCGATCCTCAGCCGCACGAGTTTCGAGGTCGCGATCGTTCGCAATCAGTTGCAGGCGGTCGGTGTATTCCGTCTCGATGCGGTCGTAGTCGCTGTCGCGTTGCCGTTCGATCGAATGGATGAGCGGTAGAAAATGATCGTCGGTGCGTTTCTTGTCGTTCGCGTGACGACGTTTCAATTCGCTACGTTGTCGGGCCAACATTGCCTGTGCGTAATCGTCGAGGCTCGTCGCGGCACGGAAGGCTTCGGCCTGATAGACGCCGAGCGCATTCGCACGATCGCGGACCTGACGGCGTGCCAGCGTCAGCACGATGAATCGTAACAGCAAGCCGCCGAGGATCGCACCGGCGACGCCACCAATTACGCCAGTCTTCATCTCTTTGCCGACGCCCCAACCGATGCCGAAGCCGATCGCCCCCGCAAGAATCGTCAGCACCATCGCCCCGCCGATGCCGAGGAGTTTCGGGAAAAAGCAGGTGCCGACGTTCGCGCTCGACGCGTCGCAATCTTCGAGGCACTTCTGAAGTTTGCCTTCTGCGTCGGTCTGCGTGGGGCTGGGCAAACGGTCCGCCGGGAACTCGACATCGGCGCGTTCGAGGCCGACTCGGTTGAGAAACGGCTGCGCTTTTTGCCACGTCGTTTCGAGCTGCTTCCGCCCCAACTCGACTTGCCGAATCAGCTTCTGGTTGTGGTCCTGAGCTTCTTTCTCGGCCGCTTCGACGAGGGAATCGATGGTCCAAAGGCGATCCTTGAACGTCGTCTGCGTTTTTTCGTCGGCGTCTTCAAACGTCTCGTCGGCAATCCGCAAGGCATCCGCACGACGGCGTTCGGCGGCGTTCTGTCGGCCGGCATACTTGGCACTGAAGTCTGCGGCTTCCTGTTGATACTTCTCGTCGAGTTCGTTTCTGGCTTTCTTCCGCGAAGTGGCAATTTGACGGCGAGAGCGCTGGACTTCCTTCTCGGCATCGTCGGCGGTCGCCTGAAAGGTCGTCGCGATTTGCCCTTCCGATGCCGCACGTTCGCGAATCGTTTTTAACAGGTTTGCGAACGAAGATCGCTCGCGT
>JAYSKW010000403.1:0-2280 GCA_043726085.1 Limnoglobus sp. | reverse complement strand
CGAACATCCACAATTGCGTGCCGAACGTGAGCAGGTAGCGGAAGTCGCGCTGGGCCACGATGAGCGCAGACAACAGCACGCCGAAGCCCGTCGCCGTGAGGAACAACAGTGCGAGTACGAACGGCGCGAAGACGATCGTCCACGCCGGAGCCACGCCGAAATAGCACATGGCGATGCCGATCAAGCCGCAGGAAATCAGGAAGTCGACGAACGCCGAGCCGACGTTCGATAGCGGGAGTAAGAGTCGCGGGAAGTAGACTTTCGTGACGAGCCGTTCGTTCGCCAACAGGCTGTTCCCCGCGTTCGACATTGCCGACGAAAAGAACGTCCACGGGATCACGCCGAGTAACACGTACAGCACGTAATTATCGACGTTATCCGCCGTTTTACCCATGTAGCCGATGAAGATGACGAACACCATCACCGTCGCGATCGGCTGAAACAACGACCAGCCCACGCCGAGGATCGTCTGCTTGTAACGCAGTTTCAGTTCGCGCAAAATCAAGTAGTAAAATAGCTCGCGGTAGCGCCACAACTCTTGACTATCGCCGAGCGAAAACGATGTGCGCGGTTCGACGACAATCAGTTCGGGTTCCGCTACTTCCGGGCGCATCGGCAGCCCCGGCGCAGGCCTCGGCGTGTCCGCATCTGGCAACGGAGTATGATCATTTGAAATCACGGGCGTTGGAATCGAACCTGTCACGCGGAAAGCCTCTGGTCGCGGTGCGGACCCGATTCGGCAAGGGAACGATTGCCGAACGGTTCCACGAACGTTCTCAATCTTAGTTCGGGAACCGGAATCGCGTCGTGAAAATTCCGCGAGTTCATGCCGAGCAAAAACCTACGCTCATTCTACGAATCATTCCCCATCTGGCTTGAGCACCGATAGCACGACCTCTGCGTAAAGCCGGTGCCCGAAATCATTTGGGTGATTCAGCCCATTTCCCGTGAGGTCGTGGTGGTGCTTGTTCACCATAATCCGCTCCCACACCGCCGTAGCATCGGCCAATGCCACGCCCTTCCCCGTCAGCGCCTTTAACTCATCGCGGTACTTCGCGAACATATCCGGTGGCGTATGAACCCACTCGCTGTTCCCGAGCATCGACGAAACGAGAATCACCTCAGCATCGGGGTTCGCCGCATGAATGCGGTCGAGAATCGTCCGCGTCTGCTCGCCGTACCACTTTGGGTCGCGACGGCCGACGTCGTTCATGCCGTAGGCCACGATGATCAGGTTCGGTTTCTCGGCGAGTAACTTATCCAAGTCCTGCACGCCGTTCGCGACGCTCCAACCGCCGACCGAACGATTTTTCAGCGATACCGAACTCTGGAAACTCGCTCGCAACTGCTCGGCGACGAGGTCCGGATACCCCGGCTGGAACGGCGCAATCTTCGCGATCCCGGATGCATCCGCGCCCGTGGAGATACTGTCGCCGCTGATGCCGAGCACGATCGGCTTGTGTGCCTTCAATAGTGCGCGCGTCTTCGGTAACGTGCCGAGTGCAGGTAACGGCGTGCCGGCATCCCTGCGGACGTACGTGACTTCGACATCGCGATCGTGAAACCAACGTCCGGGACGATAGAGCATGTATTGTTCGGGGTGGCCGGTGCGGTGCCGGTAACTGTTGGGCGCGTCCTTCAACAAGTAAAAATCCTTCTCCAAAATCGGCTCGACCGGTCCGGGCACCGGGAACGTGAACGTCGTCCTATCGACTTTCACGATGTGATAGCGATGCGTGCGGCCGGCGTTTTCGGCGATGAGGATTTTGTCGACGGGAAACGCCAATCGTCCGACCGCGAGGCTGTCTGCCGTCTTGCGAAACAGCACGCTACTTTCGCGGTGAACGATTGGGGATGCCCACGCCGGTTCCCACAATCGCAGTGCGGAGACTGGCTCGCGACCCGGTTCTGCGCAAATGACCTTTAATGTGTCGAACCACAAGTCGGCAGCACGCTTCTGGCCGACCGCGGAGAAGTGCCGGCGCGATTTCGCATCGCCGCGATTTTCGCCCTTCAACGTGTCGGTATCGGGGCCAGCCCGGAAGCCTGGTAGTTTCGCAAGTGCATCGATACCCGCACGAATGCGACCCTCGCCGTCGGCATCGTTGTAAACCGTCGGGTGGTGCGTCGATTTCGCGAGCAACCACGGCGCATCGTACTCCCAATTGTTCGCGCAAGTCATGCGGATCGTGCGAATGTTCTCGACGTACTTCGCGGTCGGCGTTTTGATGATGACATCGGATTCGCCCTGCTGCCAAAGCACCGCACGAAACGCACCGA
>JAYSKW010000402.1:0-14140 GCA_043726085.1 Limnoglobus sp. | reverse complement strand
CATCGATCACCACCGGTTTTCGCTTCGCTGCCGCGTGCATTTTGTTCGCCGGGTTCGCCTTCAAGTCCCGCGCCGTCGGCTGCTCGACGTACTGCACGCGATCGTACGCTACGGGGCTTTTCGCCTGCAATTGCTGTAAAAATTCGAGCAGATACTCGACGTTCTGGCAACGCTCGTTGAAGTCCAATGAATAGAACCACGTCTCGATACCACGCGATTGCTGCGCCGCTTCCGCGACGGCGTTCACCCGCATCACGCGGTCGACATCCCAACCGATGTCGTCGCCGTTCAGTTTCACTTTCATGTGCGTAAGGCCATCGCGTACAATCCACTCGGCGAGGTGTTCCGGTAGCCCATCGTTCAGCGGCGTTTGGACGTCCGCTGGGGTGATGGCATCGAGAGCGCCGACCAAGTGATACAACGGCATCCGCGCTTTCGGCTCGAGTGTCACATAGCGGTCGATCCGTTCGCCGGCGAACTCCGCACCGAGGTAATGGCCGAGATCGTGTTCGACGAAATCGGGGCCGTAACAATGGTAAACGTGCAAATTGTGCGCTTTGCCGTACGCATCGTGGAGCGCCGCATCGAACGCCGACGCGACCACGAGCGTCGAAAGCAACGGCATCGGTTCGGCTAACGCGAGTTCCTTCGTGACCTGTACACAAATATCTGGGAACTCGGCTTCGAGTGTGTGTGTGATGTCGATCGGGTGTGCGGTATCCTGGCATTCGCCATAGCGTTTCGCCAGTAATTCGGCGGCGCGTTTCATGGCCGCGAGCGTGTCCTCGTAGCCGAGTACCCGCGACGGGAACGACCAGACGTTCCCGAGCGGCATCGACCCGAACCCGCTCGCCACGTGGCCACGCCGCGTTTCGAGTGTCAGATTCACATTCAAAATCGTCACGCGATCCAGCACCAGGCCGCCAAACTTGATCGGCGAGCGATAGCGAAAATCTTCGTACGCGAACGTCAAATCGCGAACGCGAACATCGGTCGGCTTCATGGCGGGGCCTCGTGTGGTGTCTTCCGAAGTTACAAGTATCAATACGAGGAGCCGTGTCACCGCGATCGGATCGAACGCCGGGTCGCTTGCACTGACATGCGGAATCGCTTAGATTGTCAGCAGTCGGGATGACGAATCAGGAAATCCTCGACGACTTCCCGTAGCTGACCGCCGAAGACATCCGCGCCTGTTTGGCCTACGCGGTCGAACGCTAGTAGTTATCTCGACCGCAGGCACGATTGGTTGAACAGATGAGTAAAATCCCGCCGCCGGCGTGAACGCGCTCAATAATTCGAGGAGTCGACCATGATGCGGAAATGTTGCCAGGGATTGCTCGTGATGCTGACTGCGACGACCCTCGTGCGGGCCGCAGATGCGCCGTTTCCCGAGAGCATGGTCGTGCTGCGGGGCCAGCCATCGGTCTTTGTGGTCGTCACACAATCGGATGTGATTCTGGACTCGCCCCGAACGGTGACGTTGAACCTGCCCGCGCTGAAGGCGGACCTCGGCACTGTGAAGGCACCGGTGCAGGGTCCGTTCACCGACGCCGACCGGTACTGGTTTCTGATCGGCCACAACGCCGGAAAGTATCTCACCGCCTCCAGCGAACACGTTCGCTGGAATTTTGAGAATGCCCGGTGTACATCGGGAAGCGCGTTTGCGGTCAGCCGAGAGGGGATCTTCCTGACCAACGCCCATCTGGTGGACAACAAGCCGGGGGCGGACCTGGGAAAGGAGAATTGGAATCTGCTGCGGCCGCAGATTGCCAAGGATGTGCAGGCGTTCGAGAAGGTTCTCGGCGAGACGCTGAGGCCGGATGACGAACTCCGCGTGATTTCGGACGCCCTGTTGCAGTGGAATATCGACCACTCGAAGCTCATCGGAGCGAAACTCCGCTCGATCGAGATCGTGCTCGATTACAAAGTGGATCCGAAAAAGCAGTTCGACGCGCTCCGGGCCAAAGGCCTCGCCGCGGCGTTCTCCCTGACCCCCGAAGAGATCACCGTGCCTGCCACGGTCCTGGCGGTCGGCGAATCGGTGCCCGGCAAGGACATCGCCGTTCTGAAGGCTACCTTCGACCCAGTCGAACAGGCGAAACTGGTGCGGATCAGCCAGCAACGGAAACTCGCTCCAGGCACGCTCGACATCTGGTTGGCCGACATTCAAAACGACCGCATCATCTGCCTGCCTTTGGGCAATTCGGAGGACGTGCTTCCACAGGCTAAGGTGCAGGCATTCGGAATGCCCAGCAACGCCTTCAATCCAGCGATGATGGAAAACGAGACGCGGTTCAAAGTCAGCGCCCGCAACGGACAGATCGGCCAGTCCAAACGCATGAAAGGCAGCGGCGGCTGGGACGCCTTTGAAATGAGCGCGGCGATCGACCGCGGCGACAGCGGCGGACCCGTCCTCGACGTGAACGGCAAGGTCATCGCCATCAACATGGCGGTGGCCAACGATCTCAGCAACCCGCTGCGACTCGTTGTTTCAATCAACTTGGCCAAAGAGATGCTCGCGAAGGCGGGCGTCACTCCCGACCCCGGCAAGCTGTCGGAGCATTGGGAGCAGGCTCTGCGGCTCTTCGCCGAAGGAAAATACGAAGCGAGCCTCGAACAACTCCGGATCGTCAGACGCATACAGGAAGGCCCCGCCTTATCGGGCCGAGAGGCGAGTTGGTACGTCAAGGATATGGCGGGCCGCTGCCTGCAAAAGCTCGGCAAGATACCCGGCGGGAAGTAAGAAGCACGCCGACGATGTCGGGCCGACGCCGAGTACGGCTTGCGTCGATTCTCTCGGCAACGGAGAGATGAAGGTGCCGGACTATCAGTACGTCGCTTGTTTTCGAGAGTATACGGCTCAACCCGACGACCAAGATTACGAATGGCCGGCGTGCTTCGTCGTCGAGGGGACAGATGCCCACACGGCGCAGGAGTGGGGCGACTGGCTTGCGGCCAGCTACAGCCGCCGCCACAAAGGGTGCGAGTTCCTGCGGTCGTACCTCGACGCGAACCCATGGGCGAACGGCCAAGTGCCGCGTGTAGCGGTCGGCGAGGACGCCTCAGACGATGTCATCGGTTGGTAGCCGAGCGCACCTTCCGATATTTTGTCGCTGGTTTTTCATTCCGAATGTCGAATCGAGTCAGGATTACAGAATAACCGATTCGGCGAAGCCAAGGGAGACTGTCCCGACCAGGCCGCTCTGAGGGGCGCGGCCGTGAAGCTCAACGGCGGGTTGAAGGGGCGCAGCGGGGGCAACTCCGCTCGGGGCAGGCGCTCGCGAGCCACACGATCGGTGGCCCTGTACGATCCCGCTGGCCCTGTGAACAAAGGCAGGCCGCGTATCGAATTGCACAGCTTGCGTGGATTCTTTCGGCAACGGAGGCAGTGGCAACGATGGGGTTTGGTCGTCTCGGAAACCGGTACGATAGCTGGCTACGGTTCTACGGCCTCCATCGCGACGTGCTGACGGGAGCAGGGCTTCCTGACGTCGTCACCCTCAGCGAAGATCGACTCCGCGACCTGCTTCGGGACGGGTCGGCCTCGGGCCGAGGCTTCGCGGTGTCGCTGGCCGAGCTATCGACAGAGCAGTGGGTAGCGCTGGCACAGTTCGTGGTGGTGTTCTTCCGGGAGTGCGAATCGTTCGCCCCGCTCGACCTGTTCCCTGCCTTCCGACGCGAGACCGAGCGCCGGGGCTAGTTCCGTGGAAGGGGATGTACCGGATGGCGTTGCGAAAGCGGGGCAAATGGAGGTACGGCGATAGCCAGGCCGACATTCGCGCCGAGATCACCCGGTACAGCAAAGAAGTCGGCTACCTCGCCGAACACTTCGCCGACGCCATCTGTTCGTGCGGAGGTAAGGTGTTCGGCCTGCTGCTCGACGACAACGCCGACGTCGCAAGCCGGGTGTGCGTCGCCTGCGACGCCGAGGCGCACCCGATCGGAGACAGCGCGGAGTACATGGACGAGGCGGACGAAGAGAATGCCGCCTGCCCGTGCGGCGATGAGACTTTCGAGATCGCGGTCGGCGTTGCCCTTTACGCCGAGAGCGAGGATGTGCGGTGGTTGTATTTGGGGTGTCGCTGCCCGGCGTGCGGGCTGACGGCGGTATACGGCGACTGGAAGAACGAGTTCATCGGTTACCGCGAATTACTGCTTCGCGTATAGCCCAGACACCGCCCCATGCGCGACTCAACGGGCCAAGCTGTTGGGTAGCTCGGTAGGCAAGGTTCTCGGAGGCTCTCATTGCCAAGAAATCCCGTATCGTCGCTTTTTGGGAATGGTTTGCAGACAGTCAGGACGATGTTGTCGCCGCCTATTCAAATGGTGATGCACGCTGGTTGAACGCGAATATGACGGCCCAGGTCAAACGGATCCAGGCCCGGCTCAATTGGGAAATGGGGCCGTACCACGATCCCGAAAACACGCTCGTCATCAGCCCGAGTGTGCGCGACAATATCGGACTCGCACGACGGATTGTGGAGGCCGCGCCGATGCTCCCCGGCTGGCACTTCCTTCCGGCAAAACCGCCGAAGGCACTCGAGCGGTTGACGATGGAGCTGCCAGGAACCGACGAAGCGAAGCTATGCGGCGACGATTGGGTTTATCGCCTCACCTCGTACAACCGGATGGAGTTCTTCGACATTGAGGTGTTCACCGACTACGCTGAATCGATCTCGGATGGCCAACTCGAGTTACTGACGCGCCGGCTGATCGAGTGCATCGTAGGTGAGTTCGTCTATTTGGAAAAGTTTGCAGCGGTCAAAGTGATCCGGGCCTCAGGTGTGCGACCATCGGAGAAATTGACGGCATTCCGATCTCTGAAGCAGCACATTGCTCATTTGCAGTCGGACAGCTAAGGCTGTCGTACGATTGCTTAAATCGATTCCAGAATTAGCCGCGACGCGCAGGCTTTTGCGAAGCGGAGCGCGTGGCCAATGCGTTTCACAGTCTCAGTGGCCGCAGGAGGCGTTTGAGATGACGATGCCCGAACAGCGAGTGATTCCTGCGCTGCGGATCACGAACTACGAGCGCAGCAAGGCGTTTTACGTCGAGAAACTCGGCTTCCGCGTCGAGTGGGAGCACCGCTTCAAGCCGCATTTTCCGGTGTTCCTGTCGGTCGTTCGCGACGGTATGCAGTTGTTCCTGACGGAACACGCCGGAGATTGCCAGGTCGGCGGCCTCGTCCACTTTCTGATCTCAGACGTGGACGCTTGGTATCGGGAGTTTACAGATAAAGGGGTGGC
Organism: Limnoglobus sp.; assembly: GCA_043726085.1. Lineage (GTDB taxonomy): Bacteria > Planctomycetota > Planctomycetia > Gemmatales > Gemmataceae > Limnoglobus. The sequence goes on along the minus strand of JAYSKW010000402.1, from coordinate 8,894 downwards.
GGTGTCCGACCCTCCGAACGACGACTTGGGGTTCCGCAACATGACGGTCACTGACCCCGATGGGAATCAACTACGATTCATGGTCCCAGCGAAATAAGCCACTTTTCGGGGAACAACTTCCTCTGAATTCGACATCGAAAAACTGTTCTGCGGATGCGGTGAACGCCTTGCCGCAAACTTGCCGGCTAAAATTATGCCTTCAATTGAATATGTGCGACGGCAGTGGTAAACTTCCGACTGCTTCAACTGAAATGTTTCGAGTCGATCACCTCAGAGTTACAAAGGTTCACCGATGCCACGTCCAATCCGTCGGCCGTCCCTCCCTGGTTTCGTGATTCTCGAAGACCGCACCACGCCCGCCTCGCTCGTCCCGGCTGTAGCCGTCAACACCGGCCACATCGATGGCACCCAATCCGAGACGGCCATTGCAGTCAACCGAGTGAATCCGTCTCAAGTGTTCGAGGCGTCCAACGACAACGAGGCCACGACCGGCGGAATCGTCAGCGTCAGTAAGGACGGTGGTCGGACGTTCGTCGCCCGCAAGTTCGGCACGACCGAGGCTGGTGGGGACGGGCTGCCGGGGTTCATCAGCGACCCGACCGTCCGTTTCGACAGCGCCGGTAACCTGTTCATGGCATACATCGCCACGGGCGATAGGATCGCGATCGTCCAAAGTTCCGATGGCGGGCAGACGCTGCGGCTGGTCGCGCAACTGCCCGGCCCGACCGGAATGGGAGTCGATCAACCGGCTATCGACGTCGGCCCCGGCCGGACCGCCGGCGAGACGAGTTTGTGGCTCGGCTTCAATTCGGAGGGCAACTTTTACGCCGTTGGGGCTGCGGTGGTCGGGGGAACGGTCGGCGCGTTTTCGGCCCCCGTCGACGTGTCTGGCGGCCAACCGGCCTCGAACTTCGGGGACATCGCCGTCGGCCCGACGGGGCAGGTCGTGGTGATTTTCCAATCGTCCACGTCGCCCGGCCAGAACACATCGGCCGTGTTCGCCGCCACGAACCCCGGCGGGCTGGGCACGCCGGCGGCTTTCTCGGTCGCCGCCCAGGTAACCGCCACGAACGTCGGGGGGTGGTTCAAGATCCCGGCCCAAGAGAACCGTTCGATCGACGCCGAGGCAAACCTGGCTTGGGACCAGACGGCCCCCGGCACCACCGGTCACGTTGCCCCCGGTCGGGTTTACCTGACGTTCACCGATGCCCCGTCGCTGACCAGCCCCGACACCGACACGCTGCTTGTTTACTCGGATAACGGCGGATCGACCTGGAGCGGTCGGACGCGCGTCAACGACGACGCCGTTGGGGCCAGCCAATTCTTGCCCCGACCTTCGGTCGATCAGGCAACCGGCAACTTAGCCGTCGGATGGTACGACACCCGCAATGCCGCCGACAACAAGTCGGCCGAGTACTTCGCAGCAGTGAGTGTGAACGGCGGCACGTCGTTCTTGAAGAACGTCGCGCTGTCGGCCGGCCCGTCGAACGTGACCGCGAGCAACCAGAACAACCTCGGCAACCAGTTCGGCGACTGGACGGATGTGACGTTCGTCGGAGGTCAGGTGTTCGCAGCATGGTCCGACAACAGCGCGAATCTCGACGGCAACACCGACCGACCGGCTCTCGATACGGCTGTCGGGCGGGCCACGTTCACTCCCGATACAGTGCCTCCAGTCGTGCCACCGATTGTGCCCCCGGTTGTGCCTCCAGTCGTACCCCCGGTCGTACCTCCGACTGTGCCACCGGTTGTACCCCCGACTGTGCCACCGGTCGTACCCCCGACTGTGCCACCGGTTGTGCCTCCAGTCGTGCCCCCGACTTCGCCTCCCGTGAGTGTGCCGTCCGGGCCGGTCGCGAACACGGTCCCCGATAACCGCCCAGTCCACCTGGTGGCGACGGGCAGTGGCCCCGGCGGGCCGTCGATCGTGACGGTTTACGACGCGGACACTGGCCGCCAAGTCGCCCGATTCCAGCCGTTCGAGGCCGCATTCACTGGCGGCGTGACTGTGGCCGTCGGCTATGTCCTCGGGCAGAACATTCCGGACATCATCGTCGCCGCCGGTCCCGGCGGTGGGCCGCGTGTGCGGGTATACGATGGGGACACGCTCGAGGTGGCCGAGGATTTCTTCGCGTTCGAGCCGACGTTCACCGGCGGTGTCAACGTCGCATCCGGGGACGTAGGGCAGACCGGGTTCGACGATATCGTCGTCGGAGCCGGGGTCGGTGGTGGGCCGCGGGTGCGGGTGTTCCGTTCCGATGATCTGGCCATCATTCGCGACTTCTTTGCCTACGACTCGAGCTTCCGGGGCGGGGTGAACGTGGCCACGGGAACGTTCCCCGGCGGGGCGTTCCCCAGCGGAGTGGGTGCGACCGACCCGCTCGACTCCTTCTCGGCCATCCTGACCGCTGCCGGGCCGGGTGGCGGACCGCAAATCAATGTGTACCGGGCCGATACGATGGCCGTCCTGGCCAGCTTCTTCGCCTACGACGCGAGCTTCCGCGGCGGTGCCACCGTGGCGGCCGGCTTCTTCGGCGGCGGGGATTCGCCCGGGATTGTGACCGGGGCCGGACCGGGCGGCGGGCCGCACGTCAAGGTGTTCGCCGACGACCTCACAGAACAAGCCAGCTTCTTCGCGTTCGACCCGACGTTCGCCGGCGGCGTCCGGGTCTCGGCCGTGGCCGTCCAGAGCTTAGAAAACTCCGAGGCCATCGTCGCGGCGACCGGCCCCGGTCCTAACTCGCGGGTGGCGCTGCTGACCCCAACTGGCGGTCGAGCCAAGCCGGACCTCGTACCGTTTGCAGCCGACTTCCTCGGTGGGGTGTACGTCGGCGCTCCCGATGAGACGGGGTTCGCGCGGTAACGTACGGGGTTATCGCGGTGGCCAAAAACAGTAGCAATGGAGGAGATTTCATCACCTCAACGGCGTCCCAGAGGCCCTTAACATCGCCGTCAACCGTGCGATTTGGATGATGGAGTGCGTCAAAACGGTTTGAAAGTGTCGTGAAAATCCATGCGATATTTTATGCGATCGTTGGCATCGCTGAGTGGCAGGTTTGGCGGCGCTCGCTTACACTGTTCTAATGCAACAACCGCTGGGCCGATTTGCCGCGATCGACTTTGAAACCGCCGACTATGGCCGCGATAGTGCGTGTTCCTTGGCGATCGTCGTCGTCGATGGAACGACTGTCGTGGACAAGGGTTATTTCCTCATTCGTCCGCCGCGTCGTCAAATCCACTTCACCTACATTCACGGGATTACCTGGGCCGATGTGGCCATGTCGCCGAACTTCGGCGAGATGTGGCCCGCCGCCTCGAAACTGCTTTCCAACGTGGAGTTTATCGCCGCGCACAACGCGAGCTTCGACCGCTCGGTATTGCACACGTGCTGTGCAAAAGCCGGACTGCCACTGACGCAGTTGCCCTTCTATTGCACGGTCAAAATCGCCCGGAAAGCCTGGAGTTTACGGCCCGCGAACCTGCCCGCCGTGTGCCGTCACCTCGGATTGCCTTTGAAGCACCACGATGCGTCGTCGGATGCCTTGGCCTGTGCCGGGATTGTGATCGCCGCCCGCGAACAAGGCCACGCCTTGTTCGGTCGAATGGGTGCGTATCGCGGGGCCGGTTGCGGTTAGCCGTTCATCGTGGCGAGACGGTCGAGGAGCGGGTCGATGTCGTTGCGGGTGACGCAACCCATGACGGCGAGTTGGACGAAATTGCGTTCGGCGAGGTAGCCACTTTGCCCCGCGACCAAGTAACCCCAGGCGCGACACATGGCCACAAACGCAGCCGTGGACATCCCTTCCGGCGGTGCGAACGTGACGATCGAGGGGTTCGCAATTGCAGTGGGTGCCATCGGCTCGAAACCGGCATCGGTGAGGCGACCGCGCATATATTTGCCGAGTTCGGCAATATGCCGCAGACGGGCAGCCGACGATTCGGGTGAAGCGAAGACATCGAGTGCCGCATCGAGGGCGCGAATGAGCGGCGACGGCACTGTGAACCGCGGGCCGGTCGTCGTCAGTGCTGCGGATATATCAAAGTACGTCGGGATATTTCCCGCGTCGAGGTGCGCGAGATCACTTGGATTTGCGAATACGAACGCGATGCCTGCGTAGCTGCCGATCGCTTTCCCGGACGCACCCGTGCCCAGATACACGCCGGTCAGGTCCACGGGAACCGTCGCCATACTGCTGACGCAATCGACGATCACCCGTTGGCCGTACTTCTTCGCAAGTGCAACGAGGCCTTGGAGATCGTTCAGAACGCCGGTACTAGTTTCGTGGTGCGTGCCCCAAATCCAGCCGCCGGGCGGCATCGTTTTCAGCGCCGCTTCGACTTCGTCCAAATGCCAAGCGTGGCCCCAGTCCCAATTCAACACGCGCGGACGTAACCCCCAGCGGTTCGCCTGTTTCAATAACCGACCACCGAACTCACCGGTAACGAGCGACAGTCCGTTATCGGCGTGCGGATCGGCGCGCAAAGTGGCTGCGACGGCATCGTTGGCGAGCGTACCGCTACCCACTAGCATCGCGGCGGGTTTGCCGCCAACCATCGCGGAAAGACGCCCGCGCACGCGCTCGAACAGCGGCAGGAACTCGTCTGCGCGGTGGTACATGATCGGTTCGTGGAACGCCGCCGTGACACGCGGTGCCAGTGCGACGGGGCCGGGCAGCAAGCAGATCGGCGCAACGGCTTCCGTTACGTCGACTTGCGCAACGCGCTCCCGCGTCGCAGACTTGCCATTGGTGCCTCGGTGTCCATTCAATGTTGCAGTCAACGGTTCGTCCCCCTAACCAGGTCCGCCGGTTCGGTTTCCATACGATTCAAGCGTTTTTTCCACAATTCTATCAGGCGGCCCATCTTCGCTTCGAGTGTCGGTAGTGGCAGCCACATCGGCACGAACTGCGCACGGCCCTGGCCCACAGCCGGCCCGAGCGGTACGAAACCCAAATGCAGGTATAACGCCTGCTGTTCGACCACACCCGAAATCACAAAGTGAGTGTAGCCATGAACTTTCGCATCTTGGTATAACGCCCACACAAGCCCCGACATCGCAGGCGAATTCCGCTCGTCTGGCTCGACGGCCAGCAGGCGAATCTCGACGGGCCGCACGCCCGCTTGGCTCAGGATCGATGCGTCGGGCAGCCGGTCCGCAATCGAAAACGGCGGAGTATCGTGAGCAGATAACATGCCGACGAGGCGGCCTTGCTTCTCTGCGATGAGGTAACGGTTCTTTTGGTGAAACTTGTCGATTAAAAGGCCATTTCCGCTGTCGTGATGTTGAGGAATCTCCCGCACGAACGTCCGATAGTTCAACTCGTGGACTGCCGCAAAATCCTCATCGGATTCGGCGTATCGGAATTCGTAATTTCCGAGACGGAGCATCTCGAATTCCTCAAAGAGTGACACGTGCGGTTCATGGGTTGGGCGTCCTACCCCCTGTTGCTTCAAAGCAGGCTGACCAGATAATATAGGTAAAACTTACAAGCCTTGCGCTGTCTTGACAAGAACGGTTGGGTTGAAGGTATTGATTGCCGCGCGGGAAAGTTGCGGTTGTGTCGAATTTTGCGCGGTTAATAGCCTCAAATGTAATGGCGGGTCGATTTTCGCTTCAGTTCGGCGTTTTCATTCTACGCAAACTCTGCCGTTGTAACAAATACACTCGCGATGCGTCGAACCGTGGGTCGCGCTGTATAACGCTTTCAGCGTAAAGGGTTACTTCCCCCAGCTAGGTTTGCTCATGCCGATCGACACGATTATCGATTTCCCTTGCCGCGTCAAAAAAGACCTCGGCCACGGCGACATGCGTGCGGGGACGAAGGTGCTCGCGGAATTGGTGCGGGCACGCGAACGGTGCGAAGCGGCTCGTGCCAGTGCGCCGAAAACGCGACTCACCGACGACTCGCCGATTCGCGTCGTTCGCACACTTCCGACGGGCGTGCAAGTCGAACGCACGGCAACCATCGGCGAAATTGAAGCCGAGAATGCGGTGCTAAACGCGCATGTCCCGGTTTGCACGAACTGCCCCGTGAACGCGCTGCGTCGGCCGTTTGGCTGCATCGCGGCAGTGGCGTACCCCATCACGAAGCCCGCCGAACGCTGGCTGATCGACCGCGTCGAACCGCCCGACGCCATCGGCGGCGCACTCTGTTTGCAAAACATTTCCGATGCCGCGATCGACGGCGAACGCACGCGCGAATATCGCACGCGCGGACTATTCCAGGCGTTTCCCGGCCTCGACCGCGATTTGCCGAGTAACCGCTTCGACAAACCGGAAATCACCGGCGACGAGGTGTTCCAACCGCTATTGCTTGCAAACGACAAAATCTTGCCGTGGCAGGCACTGCACATGCTGTTATGGTTCGGCGCGGTGAAACTCGACGATGCGATTCCCAAGACCGCCGAAGACGCGATGAAGCTGACGCGCCTCGAACCCGCCGACCGCGCCAAGCGAGCGAAACTGTACCTCGGCACCCCCGAAGCCGACGCGGGCATCGATCAGTTACGCAACCTCCTCAAGACGTTGTTCGTAGCCTGGGTCCGCGACGTGGAAATCCTCATCGACACGTGAGAAGCTACGCCGCCGCTCACGACGAATTGCCTTTCATCGACGAGCCATCAATACGTGAGTGCCACTTCGAGGAAGCCGGCGACGAGCGGGTTCACTTTGCCGTCTTGGCGGTTGTAAAGCTGGCGGAAGCCACCGCCCGGTACGAGCGTCGATAGCCCGCCGATGATGATGACGTTGTTGTTCAACACGGGGCGATACTCGAACGACACGCTGTAATCGGTACCGATGTCGCGGGCGATGTTGTTCTGATACAAGAAGGTTTCGAGCGAGTTCGTTTTGTCGAACCACAGAAAGTTCACGTTGTTCACGAGGCGGAACCGCGGCGTAATGTCGGCATCGAACCCGAAGTTGATGAGCTGCAAGCCGGGGTTGACGAAGTTCGTTTGGCCCTGGATTTTGCTCGAACGCAAGCCGTTATAAAGGCTGTTCCGCTGCGTCAGTTGCACGCCGAACAGCGGGATATTCTGGCGGTTATAGAAGCTGAATTCGCCGCCGAATACGGTGTTATCGAGGATACTATCGAAGCCGGTCGCACGGCCGTTGTTCGCGTTGTTGTCGCCCGAAGCGTACATGCCGGACACGCGGAAACGTGCCCAGTCGCGGTCGTACGAGAGTTCCAGTGCGGCCATCGTCGCGCTGATCGACTGCGACTGACCGGCAATCGGGTTGCGGCTATCGCGACCGACCGCCCAGTAGCAAGCGTGCGAGACGTTGAAGCGGTCGATGTGGCCATCGCCCGCAAAACCGAGGTACGCCACTTCGACGCGGTGCGGTTGGAACACACCGGCCGGGTCCGGGCGAACGAGGAAACGGTTGCGGTCGAACAGCGTATCGGGGCCGTCGTTGTTGTAGTGGACGCTGCCCTGAATCGTATAACCGGGGTAGAGGAAATCCTGGTGGTACCAGTTGCCGATGAGGATGTTCTGGTTGCGATCCTCGAACGTATTCAGGCCGCTGTTCGTTTCCTTTTCCAGTTGTCGAAAGAACGCCAAGTTGAACTGATCGCGGTTACCGTTCAGGGTGCCGAACAAGCGCACGCCGCGGTTCACGTCGCTATATATGAAGCCGCGGAAGTCGCTATTGAACGGCTGCGAACCGGCCCGCACCGAGAGAAAATCGTACTCCGGGCTGAGGTCGGCGATCTTCGCTTCGACGAACCACTCTTGCAGCGTGCCCCACGTTCGGGCGCGTTGCGTGCCTTTACGCACGTCGGGGTTCACGACCGCGAGTTCGTCGACGTCTAGGAAGTTCACGTTGAATGCGGGCGTCACTTTCACGCGCCAATCCATCGGCTTGAAACTCGCGTCGCCGTGGAACAAGTCGGCGGAAAACGTGAACAATTGCGAATAGAGAAACTGATTCGGTCGGCCAAAGAATTCCGTGGTGAACGGCCGTGCTGTACTTTCGAATGGCGTCGTGGCCGTCGGGATTTGTCGCCCCTCGAACACGGCCAGTGTCGTACCGGTCAGGTTCAGGAATGTGTTCTGCCCGATCACCGGGTAGTCGCCCTTGAGCACGTTTTGGTTGTATGGATCGATGATTCGGCCGAGGCGATACGGGGCATCGACGATGCTGGCATTGCCGCCGTTACCGTAGCGATCCCACTTGGGGAAGCCGTTCCGCCAACGGTCTTCGACGGGGATATATTCGGCATTGCGGCCGGATCGCGGGACGATGCCACTCGGGCCGGCGTAGCCGAGTGGCGGGTCGAACGGCGGAGCCGTCAGCACGCTTTCGAACGTTACCGGTGCAACTTCGTCTTTCGATTTCGGTTCGAGCGAACGCTCGGCAGGGTCGCGTGGCTTCTCGGGTTCGAGAGAACGCTCGGCGGGGTCGCGGATCGGCAGCAATCGCGGCACATCTTTGGGAACTTCCAACGCAACGGTTGCGACACCGCCCGCCGATGGCAACGCCACGACGGGAACCTGCCCAGACGCATACGAAGCCGCAATGCTCCCAATGAGCCACGTCGATGCAAGGTATCGGCAAGGGATTCGCATTACGGTCTCCGCACCACCGCAACCGTTCCGTGCAGGGCATCGCACAACGGTTCCGCATGATCTCATTTCGCGAGTCTCATCAATTATCGGCAAGAAGTGTGCGGAACATAAGGAAAGTGTCGGTCGTGCGGATTGGGTAATTTGGCGGTGCGGTGATCCATCCGTCACAACGCCTTGTTCAGCCCGGCTTTTAGCGCGTCTTGAAAGATCGCCTGAAGCACTCTCAAGATCCCGCTCACGTTGTCCAAATAATACCGTTCGCGGTCCAGCGTTGCCACTTGGTCGGTCAACCGCAGAAATTGCCACGTTTCTCCCGTCGT
>JAYSKW010000401.1:0-1824 GCA_043726085.1 Limnoglobus sp. | reverse complement strand
AGCCCTCGGGGCGTGCGAACCTGAAACGAGTCGCAATCGATAATTTTCACGGTCGCTTGGAGCGATACGAACACATTCCTCTGGCTCACATCGCCGACGATGTAACCGAAGCGATGGATCTCTTCGAATGCCGAGGCCCGGTTGTTCGCGGCGCGGAGTTGAAATGCCCAGGTTGCTCTCGGGAAAAGCTTCAGCCGTTCTTGCGGAAGATAGAGCTTCCAAACATCCTTTCCCTCCGCCCTCGGCATGACAAAGCCGACGACACTGTGATTCTTCGCGTCGTGGAGGGTTTCCGTCGGCCATCCGGTCAGGGCCAATAACTGCGGTATTTTGACCGTCGATTGAAACGAGAGTTTTTGAACTTGATCTGCGGAGAGGGGCAACTTTTCCTCTTTATAAACTTTGGCGACGCGAGTGGGATCGTTCGCTATTTCGTAAACGACCCCTTCGCCCCCTTCTCCATCGCTCAGGATACGACCGAGCGCGAATGGGCGACCTTGCGCATCGACAATACGGCGTGTCGTCATGGGCGGCGAATGGCAAGTGCGAGGGTTTTATCATCGTCGGTACGTTCGTTCACGCGCGGCGAGGACAGGAATTCCAACAGCGAGACTCGCAGATCGCCCGTTCGAGCGGAGGCGCGGAGGCTTTCAAAAAAGGGCTGAAAAAACCCCGCATGGGGTCGCCGTTCGGCGAAGTCGATGGCCAAGTGTTGCAGTCCATCGGTCAAGATCGCTATTTCCGAAATCCGCTCATCGAACGCAGCGAATTGCAGTGCCTCGCTGTACCCGTTGCCGGTAATGAACTCCGTCTCATTCACGTACTCACCCTCGACACACCAAATCGGCATACGGTATTCACCATCTCGGCCAATGACAATCGCGCCGTCACCAAGTTGTCCGAACATCGCACACTCCGGGCCGGCGATCCCCAACAATGCGGTACATGCCAGTGCGCTTGGCTCGAAGCCTCGCTGAACTGCTTCGGCGAATATCTCGGCACGCGCCAACGTATAGAATTCCAACATGTCTTCACGCGTTCGAGGCACAATCGGCCACCTGCGGCTCAGCGTACTGAGGAAGGAATCGCAAACGATTCCCGCGCCGATCTGCGAATGTTCCGCACTGCCTGCGCCGTCCGAGATCGCTATCGCGATCCAATCGTTTTCATCTCCGAACGAGCGAGTACGACACACGTCTTGGCAAACGATGCCGCGTGCGATGTGCGAAGTTCCGGCTGCACTCTCGGCCAACACACCCCAACCTTCAGATAACATCAGAGACTTCCCCAGCCGCTAACAGTCGCAAATTTCACTCCGTCTTCATCGCCCGGCCTCGATTGGGAAATACTCCGTTGCGTAGACGACAGCCAGAGGAACATTTCGTGGAATTTCGTCTCGTCGAGAACGATGGGCTTGCGCGCCGGATTGATCTGTTTCAACACTTCGAAATCGGCTTTCGGCACACCCACGCAGAAGAACGCGAACTCGCCGTTGCGTTCGCCCGCTTGAACCCGCTCCGCCGCGTTGCGCCAACCGTAGTCGTCGGTCGGCTCACCGTCGGTGATCATGAAGATCCAAGGGCGATAGGATTTTATTCCATTGGCTTTGTACAACTGTTTTCGAGAAGCCACGGTATCGATGGCCGCGAAGATCGCCGCGCCCATCGGTGTTTCACCATCCGCTTGCAAAATCGGGGGCTGAAAATCCTCCGCAGTCACGAACGGTGTCACCGTCTTGACTTCTCCACCGAATGTGATGATCGAGACTTCCACACGCTTAGCTGCGAGCGAGGATTTCATCAAATCGGCTTTGTAGGTGAGAAG
>JAYSKW010000400.1:0-12865 GCA_043726085.1 Limnoglobus sp. | reverse complement strand
GGTCGCCCCCTTCCCGGCTTCGGAAACCGAGGGGCCTTTGGGGTTGATTGCAGAAGTTGACGACATTTTCACGCTGGCAGTTAGACGCGGCGGGTAGTTGCTTACATGATATGTGGTTTGCTGCGGTTCCGACCAGTGGAGGTGGGCCGGCGGTGAAATCTCGCTCTCACAATCGACGTAAGTCAGAATTGCGGACACTCCAAAACTGGTTTTTGGGGTGTTTTTTCGGTTTTCGAGGCCACTTTTCGATCGCAAATCGCTGATCTGTTTCGAGATATTTTGCCGGATACTGAACTGCTGTAGTGGGTTACGTCGAGCACCACTCGATTGGCACTCGGCGCAAGTACCGTCCGAAAATCGACCGGTGGCGACCGAAAATCGACCGGACGCGACAATTCTATGTCATTTGGGCGCACTTCTATGTCGTTTGGCGACAATTCTATGTCACTCCGTGCACGTCGCGAATTCCGACTTACATCGCATCGCCTCCGATTTTTTGACTACGCGAATTCGTGTGGGTGCGCTAACTTAAAGCCCACGGACGACAGTCCGTCATAAGGGTATTCCCAGACTCACTTCGCCTTCTCGGTGCGAACTTGCTTCAAGAATTCGCCGACGGTGATCGTGTCGCTCGGCGGATTCTTGGCACCCGCCAGGAGGAAGCCGTATTCGCGAATGAACAGCTCGTAGCGATTGGATACCGGCACTTCTGCTGGGCGTCCGTCCAAGAGTTGATCGTTGGTCTCATCCAGAACGATTTGCAACCAGGTTCCCAAGTTGTGCTCACCCGCAAGCAGATCAATTTGTATCGCATTTTTCACTTCCGTCGGCTTTTCCACACGAGGAACGCGCACGATCCCCGTCACATTCGCCGACTTCAAGAGTACGGTAATAATCTGCTCGAGATAGACTTTTTTCTGCGCTTCGAGCTTGATCGGCTTGTCGAGCGCCTCGCGCAGTTGAATCGCGAACGTACCGGAAATCTTGGCGGTCGGTGTCGGAAGCGGCTGCACACTGTGGAACCATGAGATATCAAGAGTCTCTACACCAACCTCCACTCGAACCTTCTGGTTGCCGTTCGTGAATGTTGCATACTCGGCCTCGGCGTTAGCCAGTTCGCCTTTGAGTTTCACCATGGCTTTTTCTAATACAGAAACTTGCATTTCGTGTTGTGAGACCATCAACCCCATCTGCTTCAATTCGGTTACGGAAATCGCATTGTTCAGTTGTGCCATTTTCTCGTATTGCTCCTTGGCCGTCTTCAAGCTGAGCGATGCGATTTGATAGCCCTTTTCTTCTACCGCGACTTGTTGTTTGAGGTTCTCGGTGGCGCGTTTGGCGGTTGCGACTTTGATCGCCACGTTGTGTTTGGTTTGCAGCCACTTCGCCTGTGCGAGTTCGACTTCGGCGGCAGCGGCACGCACATCGGGGTGGTACCGCACCGCTTCGGCGGTGGCTTCCTCGAGCGTCAGCGGCTTGGGTTCCGGAGCTTTCTTCGGCTTGGCTTCGGGTGGTGGCGTTTGCCCCAGCGAGATCGTCGCCAGCAGGCCCAACATCGCGATACTAGTCAGCTTTCGCATGATCGTTCTCCTTTTGAGATTGCTTCAGGTTCATCAACATCCACGAATCTTCGCTCCGAATCGCAGCAAAACCACCTTCCGCGAGGTGTTGCCGATAGCAACGCATTGCCGCTTCCACGCGGCGTAACCGCAGGAACGCATCCCCGGCTTGCTTGTACAAACTCGCACATTGTGCCGGGTCGCGTGCCTTTTCCGCTTCGAGTTCGAGTTGCTCTGGCGTCATCACCAGATCGTCGCGCGAGACTTTCGGTTCGGTCGGCACGGGGACGAACACTTTCTCGATTTCGCGCTCGATCACCGGCGGTGGCGTCGGCTTGCCGTACCATCCGACCGCACCACCGGCGACGAATATCGCAGCGATTCCGAGCATCGCGAAGCCACGCTGGAGGCATCGTCTGCGCCGATGGTGCGCCCACGTTTGCGCGAACAACCGTTCGCGCAACGCGACGTTCGCCGGTGCTTCGATGGGCGTCAGGAGTTCGTCGATTTCATCGTCGGTCATGGTTCGCGCTCGTACTGTTCGCGGAACGCTTGACGGGCACGCGACAGCAACGATTCGACCGCCTTCGCGGTTTCGCCGCCATCACTGGCGATCCGTTCCACGCTCTGTTGGTCGAGGTATTTTGCACGCAATACCCGTTCGTATCGCTCGGGTAATTCTGCCAACGCCCGTGCCACCCGTTCGGCCCGTTCGCGGGTTTCGTCGATGCCCGGCGCGACGAGATGTTCGCTATTTTCCAGCACACTTACGCGCCGTCGGTAGCGCGTGCGACTTCGCAATTGATGCCGAAGTACATTCGCGGCAATGCCACAAACCCACGCGGTAAACGGGCAGGTGTGCGGGTCGAACGTTCGCAGTTTTCGGATCGCGGTCATCCACGATTCTTGCAAAACATCATCGACCAAGTCGGGGAGGCCACTCGCCCGCCAACGGACGTAAGCCGCCACGCTTTCAAACGACCCATCGTAAAGCGTCCGCCATGCGTCGGCATTTCCGCACGCGGCCAAATCGCGTAAGGCGAGTTCCTGCCACACATCGCGGGCTTGTGCCATCTCGCTCCTAACGGGGCCGTGTACCGAGAGAGTGCCCGCCCACGCGGCAATCATCCGAAAGTATCTGGGAAATGCCAAACCCACCGAGATAAACTCGGTGGCTCGTCGCTCGATAAGTCGTATGGAATAGGTACAAGACCTACTCTCCCAGGCAGATTTATATGGCGAAAGTCTCACTCACCCGTAGCGAGTTGGCGTCGGGCGAGCTACCCCTGCTGTGCATGAAGTGCGGCAAAACCGTCCGCAAACCGATCGAAATCACGCTGACGTTCTGGCCTAAAGCCGTTCGCGTGGTCGTATTTGTCGGTCTGGTATTTGGGTGTGGACTGGGCGGCGCGATCGCATACGCTTTTCTTCGCAAGAAGATCGTCAAGTTCCCTTCACAGGTTCCCATTTGCAGTCGTCACCGAAATATGTGGAAGAAGCCGCTGTATGTTATTTTCGGTAGTTTGATCGCAGCGAATGCAGTGATGTTTCTCATGCTTATTATGTCGCGATATTACCAGCGTAATACACCCGATGGGGACGTGAATGCCTTTAAAGCTTCGATGTGGATCCTTGTCATCGGATTATTCATTGGCAATCTGCTGATACAGACAGCGGTTATCATCGAATCCGTGAACGGCAACAATGCGAAGTTCAACAACATCTCAGAAAAATTCATCGCAGCGCTCGCCGAGCATCGCGAGAGTGACGAGGAGGCCGAGGTCATCGACGATGACGAAGGCTTTGAAGTGATCGAGGAGCCGCCTTCCGTCCGGAAGCGTCGTCGCAACGAGGATTGATTTACTCCTCGATCATCTTCATTTATCCGAACCGGACGTACCTCAGTCGTCGCGGCGGCTTCGCTTTTTCTTTGGAATGTACGGCATCGCTGCTTCCATCAATGGTCGGTGCCAGTATAGAATGATCGCCAGGCACTCTTCTTCTAATACATCTTCTCCACCGAGTTTTTCCAGATTCTCGGTTGTCACGCCAATCCATTGCAAGTAGACTTCGCTGTCCGACAGCAACCGAGGCAACCGCGGTCGAGCAATCCCATCGACCCGGTGAGACGCCTTCATAAACTTCACGATTCTCTTTACTTTTGCGTCGTCCGACCCGCGTTTCCGCAATTTCCCGAGATGGCGGACGAGTGTTCGCATCTCATCTGGATCGACTTCCTCATCGGGCGTGATGGCTACCAGAACCATCGGGTACATCCACCCTTTGGCCGGCTCGACGTGAACAATCCATCCTTCTACTCGTTCGCCATGCTCGATGAGGTCGTCTTGAAGCCGCCGTCCTTCGATGACGCCGATGTAAAGGTATATGACGCTACCAATCACAAATAACATGACCAGTCCAAGTACGACCCAAACCCATCCTGGCATTACGATTCTCCGTTAAAGTACGTGAATCCGAGATCTGACGATCAGAAATTACCCTTGAGACCATGTAGCGAACAATCGCGTGATCTCGATGTCTTACAGCACGATATTCACCATATCGGCGAGTGGAACGTGCTTCTGTCGTAGCAACAGCTTCGCTGATTCGACATCATTGTCATATTGAATAGGTATCCGGCCTACTCCCCGAGGTGCGATCCGATGGCGAAATTCTCACTCGCCAAACGCGAACTCGCGTCGGGCGAGCTGCCCCTGCTGTGCATGAAGTGCGGCAACACAATCCTCAAACCCTTCAACAAGTTGCTGGAGTTTCGGCCAGGGCAAGTCACTGCCGTCATCGTAGTTTGCACGTTAATTGGTGCTGGTATTTTGGCCACTGTCATTACCAAACTTGGTGGTTTTCGTAGCGCCTTCAGTGTTTTCGCAGCGATCGCCTTCTTCGCACTTCGAGGTCAAGCCGTTAAAATCCCGACCCGTCTGCCAGTGTGCGAAAAGCATAGCGACCAAAGGAAAATTCCGCTCCTCACAATGCTTGGCATTGTCGTAATGGGTGCGATTCCCACATACGCCTCTATTTCCTTATCGGATACAATGCCAGCCGTAATCGTTACGATTTTGTTTTATGTTGGGATCGTCGTGATGGTCATCGGGTTTATTATTGGAAGCCTAATGCTCCGAGGCGAAATCGCGATCGCGTCGGTCGATGGAGAAAACGTCATGCTGACGAATATTTCCGACGCATTCATCGATGCACTCACCGAACAACGCAAGAACGCTCCTGTTCCTGTGGTCGAAGACATAGTCGTTGACCCGGTCTACGGATTCGACGAGTTGCCTCAGGACCAGTCGAGTTGGCGGAATATCGATATGTCGGATTGATTTTTAACCGCAGAGGACGCCGCTACAAACGTGGTACAATCGACTCGCGATCCCACATTCGGGGCACACCACATGATCCGTAATTGGCCGTTCTTGCTGCTCGCGTTTGCGGGAATCGTGCCGTTGGCGCTGGCCCAAGAGAAGCCCGTGCTGGACGACTCCGTTGCGTTGGCGGCGACGAAACAGGGGCTGCAACGCCTGTACCAGGCAGGGCGGAACTGGCAGGAAAACGCGACCTGTTTTTCGTGCCACCATCAGCCGCTGCCGATGTTCGCCGCCGTCGAAGCGGCGAAGTTTGGCATCCCGGTCGAGGCGAAAGAGCTGAAATTCCAGTCCGATTTCACGCACGGCTACTTCCAGCCGCGCATCGAAACGATGAACGTGGGGAAGCACATTCCCGGTGGCTCCGCAACGGCGGGATTCGGGCTGTGGGCGATGATGTTGAACCGCCGCCCGCCCGACGACACCACGACAGCCATCGTCGCGTACTTGTTGCAAGTGCAAGGAATTGCCGGGGAGAAGGCGAAGATCGAAGGTCCGTGGGCACCGTCGTGTACGCGGGTGCCGATGAATTCCAAAGTGGGCGCCACGGTTCTCGCGCTGATCGGCATGAAGCATTACGCCACCGAATCGCAGCGGAAGGACGTCGAGAAAGCGACGACGCTCGCGGAAGCGTGGCTCGCGAAGGCCCCGCTCGGCAGCACCGACGACCGCTTCTGGCGGCTCTGGGGGCTGCATCTTTTCGCTGGAAATGCAGCGACAATCGAGGAAATTCGCACGGCGCTGATCGCCGCCCAACAGAAGGATAGCGGTTGGTCGCAGACGCCGAAAATGACGAGCGATGCCTACGCGACGGGGCAAGTGCTCTACGTGCTGCGCCAGACCGGAACGCGACGCGACGACGCGATTGCCATGCGTGCCGCCGCCTACCTGATTCGCACGCAATATGCCGATGGCTCGTGGCGAGTGGAAACGCGAGCGAAGGCAGTTCAGCCGTACTTCGACAACGGCGACCCGTACGAGAAACATCAATTCCTATCGGTGGCCGCCACCTCCTGGGCCACCGCAGCACTCGCCCAAATGCTACCCGCCGCAAAGCAGTAGATTTCTCGAATCTGGAATTAGCCGCGACGCGGAGTCTTCGTAGCGGAGCGCGTGCGCTTCACCCCGGTACGGGATTGTCAGAATATGGGTGAAGTCTACGCGCTCCGCTACGCAAAGCCTGCGCGTCGCGGCTAATTGGGCATGGTTCAAAAGCGGTGTTTTTGGGTAGCAGGTGCGTCCTTCGTTCTTCTTTTCTGGTAGCCGCAGGTCTTTAGCCTGCGGGGGCAAATACCCTCAAAAACCAGTCGTGGCGAGTCTTCGAGACGCGACGCGATCCGCACAATTCGTGCATTCCTGGCGCACGAACCGTCGTGTTTCGCAGACTCACCACGACCCTTAGTCGTTGACGGTGGAAGTCACGCAGGCTAAAGACCTGCGGCTACCAGAATTGGCAAAAATGCTACTAAGGTTTGAACCATCCCGCTAATTGAACCCTACCGAGATGACCTAAAAACACCGTCTCCTGGGGTTGTACCGATGTGCGTTGCAACGAAGCAGGCCACCCTTTCGGGTGGCCTGCTCGTTTCATTTATCCGACAGTCTTAGCCGACGTAGGCACCGCCGACGAAGTCGGGGTCGAAGGCGTAGAAGTCGTCGATCGTGCTGAGGTCGGTCGAACGCAGCACGCGGACGCGGGACGCACCACCGGGGCCAGGGGTTGCGATCAAGTCGGCTTTGCGGTCGCCATTCACGTCTTGCGTGGACACTCGCACGCCACCGGTGAAGGTCGATTCAAAGGCGAAGAAGTTTGCGAGAACTGCTTGCGTCTTGCCATCGAACACTTGCACGCGAGGGCCGCCACCGGACTCGGCACCGGTGATGACGTCTGCAACGCCATCGCCGTTGAAGTCGCCGACCGCCAGGTTCACACCACCGGTGAACGAGGCTTCAAACGGTGCGTAATCTTGGAGCGGGTTGAGCGTGACCGCGTCGAAGACCCGGACTCGCGTCGGCACGCCGTTGCCGGTCGTTGCGACGATTTCCGCTTTGCCATCGCCGTTGAAATCTCCGGCAGCCACGCGAACGCCACCGCGTTGATCTTGATCGAAGGCGAAGAAGTTCTGGAGCACGGCACCGGTTCGGCCACTGAAGACCGTGACGCGCGGGCCGCCACCGACTTCGGTACCGGCGATGATGTCCGCACGGCCATCGCCATCGACATCGCCCGCCGCCACGAACACGCCACCGCGGAAGGTGGACTCGAAGGCGAAGAACTCTTGCAGCAGGCTACCGTCGACACCGCTGAAGACGCGGATACGAGGGCCGCCGCCGACACCCGTTGCGGTGATGATGTCTGCGATGCCATCGCCGTTGACATCACCCGTTGCGGTCCGCACGCCACCGGTGAAGGAATCTTCGTAGGCGTTGAAGCGGAATTTCTCGGCACCGCTTGCGTAGTCGAGGACTCGCACCTGTGGCGAACGACCCGCACCCGCAGATGCGAGCACGAACGCAGGCCTGTTCGGCGTGCCCGTCGTCGTCGTGAAGGCCGGGTTGAAGTTGACGGGGGTTCGCGTGGGGCCACCGGGGGGCGGCAACACGCCACCGCCGTTGTTGTTGCCCGACGAACCGAGGAAGTCCTGCTTCGACGGATCGTTCGGATCGATGGGGCCGACCGGCGTTGTGAACTCGCCGAAGTTCAGCGGACCGTTGAACCCGTTCGCCCCGAGCACGATCGTCGAGAAGACGTCGTTCGCGATGACCGGGTTGATCGTCGGGTCGCCGTTTTGCTCTTGGCCGTCGAAGAAGTTCTCCGGTTGCGTTTCCTGAACGGTGTAGATACCGGTCGGCAACGCCAGGAATTCCCAGCCGCCATCGGGGCCGGTGAGGATGCTGAGCGAGCCACCGGGCACGTCGCTCCCCACGAGCGGACGGGCCAGGACACTGCCTGCGAAGGCGGTTCCGCTAATCGTCACGCGGGTACCGGGAATCGGTCGTTCGCCGGGGTCTTTGACCGCGTTTCGGTTCTGATCGACGTACACGAAGCCGGAGACGTTTGCGGGCGGAATTTCACCGAAGTTGAAGTTCGTGCCGTTGTCGTTCGCATTCAGCGTGACGCTGAGCACGTTCTTGCGCGGCTTGTTCGGCGTATTCCCACCGACCCCGAGCGTATCGAGACCGTCGAAGATCAACCCACCGGGCTGCGTCTCGGTCACGGTGTAGGTACCGGGGATGAGGTCGGTGAACTTGTAGAAGCCATTCGCATCGGTCGTCGTGCTGCGCGAGGTCACGGGGTTTCCTGCCGCATCGACGCCAGTCAGGGTCACCACAATACCGCGGAACGGCGTATCGCCGCGAGTGATGTCGAAACTGCCATCGATGTTCGGGTCGCGATAGACGAAGCCGGAAATCATCGCGAGTCCGGTCAAGCCGAAGTCGCCGGTAACGAAGGCGTTGCCGTTGGTGTTCCCCTCGACGAATGGGGCGGCACCCGCAACGAGCGTGAACGGGGCCGACTGGATCGTCGCCCCCACTTGCGCCCCGACGTTCAGGTCGCCCGTGTTGTTGATCGGGTTGGCCGGCGGGCTGCTCGGCGTGACGCCAGCCGGTGGGATGATCTCGGAGACGTACGTGCCGGGCGTCAGCAGCCCGAACGTGTACTTGCCGTCCGCACCGGTCACCGTCGTGGCGAGGATCGCACCGGTCCCGGTCGTGTCCCGGAGGTTTACGGTGATGTTCGGAACGACCGGTTCGCCCGGCTCGAACTTGCCGTTCTTGTTCGTATCGGTGAAGACTTGATTCCCGAACGACAGCGGTTGGAAGAAGCCGAAGTCTTGTCGCAGGTTGTCCGCACCGTCGGGGTTGGCGGTCGCACCGGCTAGGAGCGTTACCGTCGACTCGAAGTTTGCACCCACGGTCGTGCCGTGGTCGGTGTCGTCGCTGGCATCGTTTAGGCCCGGTTCGTTCGGCCCCGTTGGGCTGCCGATCTTCCCGGTACTGCTGACGTATCCGGGTGCCGTCACGCGGACGCGGTAGTCGCCGGGCACCAAGTTCGTGAATAGATACTTGCCATCGATCCCAGTCGTCTGCGATGCGATCGTGACACCGGCGGCGTTGATAATGCTGACACCGGCACCCACTAGCGGAGCCTCGCTGGAGTCGCGTTTGCCGTTGTTGTTGGCGTCGATGAAGACGAGGTTACCGACCGCTTGGGGGCGGAAGAAACCGAAGTCTTGGCGAAGGTTGGCGAGGCCACCTTCATCGGGGTTGATCGGATCGGTCCCAATCGTCGGGTTGCCGAGGATGACGGTCGTTGTCGCGATCGCGCCGCTCGTGGTGCCGTGGTCGACGTTATCGGTGTTGTCCGAAACGCCTGGCTCGTTCGGCCCCGTTGGGCTGCCGACGGTACCCGTGCTGCTGATGAGGCCGCCGGGCGTCGTCACCTGCACGGTGTACTTGCCCGGTGCCAGATTGTTGAAGCGGTAGTTTCCGTTGACGTCGGTGAGTTGCGTGCCAACGGTACTCCCAACCGAATTGAGCAGGGTGACAGTCGCACTCGAAATCCCCTTCTCGGTGGCGTCGAATTTACCGTTGTTGTTCGCGTCCTCGAACACGGTGTTGCCGAGCGAGATGACGACGGGCGGCACCGGTGGAACCGGAGCGAAGATCCCGAAGTCTTGGCGAAGGTTCGCGGTGCCTGCGGAGTCTGGGTTGGAAGCCGAACCCGAAGTCGAGATCGTCACGAGGTCGGTCTGGATGAACGCCCCCGCCTTCGTGCCGTGGTCGACGTTGTTGTCGGTCGTGCTGACGCCCGGCTCGAACGGCCCAGCCACTTCATTGGCGGGGTTGCCCGTGCTGCTGATGAAGCCTGCGGGCGGCGTGATGCGAACGCGATACTGGCCCGGCGTCAGGCCGGTGAACAGGTAACTGCCGGTCGCACCCGTCGTCGTCGAGGTGAGGATCGCACCTAGCGAATCGAGCAGATCGACGGCCACACCCGCGATGCCCGCTTCCGACGCATCGAAGGTGCCGTTGTTGTTGACGTCGGTGAACACTTGATCGCCGAGCGAGAGCGGCTGCCAGATGCCGAAGTCTTGGCGAAGGTTCGCGGTGCCCGTTTCGTCGGGGTTGCCGGTCGCGAGCAGCGAAACCTTCGAGTCGATGAACGCGGCGTTGTTCGTACCGTGGTCGGTGTTATCGGTATTGGTTTGCGTGGCCGGTTCAAACGGGCCGCTCGTCGTGCTGAGGCCACCCGTACTGCTGATGAACCCAGCCGGTGGCGTCAGCCGCACGGTGTAGGTACCAGCCGTCAGGTTGTCGAAGCGATAAGCCCCGAGCGGACTGGTCGTCGTCGTGGCGACGGTCGTGCCGAACGAGTCGATCAACGCGACCGTCACGTTCGCGACACCTTGTTCGGTGCCGACGTCGAGCGTGCCGTTGTTGTTGATGTCGCCGAAGACGAGGTTACCGATCGCAAGCGGCTGGAATAAACCGAAGTCTTGTCGCAAGTTTGCATCGTTCGCGGCCAGGACCGTATCGGGGTTACCGGCCGCACCGAGGTCGCCGAGCGTCACGACCGAATCGATGAACGTGCCGCTGGTGATTGCGGTGTTCAACGTCCCGTGGTCGGTACTATCGACGTTCGTTTGCGTCGCTGGCTCGAACGGACCGAATTTACTGCCGTTGAAGCCCGAACTGCTGAGGTAACCGGTCGGAGCCGTGACGCGGACGGTGTACGTGTCCGCCGTCAGGTTGTTGAACAGGTACTTGCCATCGAGTCCTGTCGTTTGGCTACCCGCAGAATTGCCCTTCGAGTCGATCAACGTGACGGCGACGCCCGAGAACAACTTCTCGCCCGCATCGAAGCTGCCGTTGTTGTTGGCGTCTTCCCAAATGAGGTTGCCGATCGAGAGTGGTGCGAAGAAACCGAAATCGGCGGTGAGGTCGGCTTGACCGTCGATCGTGCCTTGCGGGTTCGCGAGGCCGACGAGGTCGCCCTCGGCGAGCGGGGCGTTGGTACCCGGCCCGAGGATGAACGTCCCCGTGCGGACGAGGTTACCCGCGATGGTCGTACCGTTGTCGTCGCTATCGGTCGTTCCCGGTAGCGGAATCGCGGTGGCGGCTGGCTCGAACTTCGATGTGGTCGGCCCACCCGTACTCGAACGCAGATTCGTCAACCCGCCGACCGATTTATCGACGACGACGACGTAGCTGCCGGCCGCAGCGTTCGCAGCCGTCGCACCGATGAGGCTGTCGAAGCGGTAATAACCGCCGTTGGCGGTCGTCGCGGTTGCAATCGCGGTTTTGCCCGCGATCAAGTTACCGGCGGCATCGAAGTCGGCCGGGCGATAGAGGCGAACGGCCGCGCCGTCGATTCCGGGCGTCGCACCGTCGGCGGCGTCGATCGTGCCGCTGTTGTTCTTGTCTAACCAGACGCGATTCCCGAGCGAGTACGAGCGGTAAATGCCGAAGTCTTGCAGGAGGTTCGCGTCGTTCGGGCCGGGGTTGCCGTTCGGGTTGCCGACGTTGCCGGGGCCGAACAACTGCACGGTGTTCGCACGAATGACGAAACCGGTGTTGATATTGCCGGAGAACGTCTTGCCGTGATCCTGATTGTCGGTGAGGCTGTTGCCGCTGAGGCCCGACTCGAACGGCCCCGTGACCGGGTCGAACGTCGTGCCGCTACTGCTGCGGAAGCCTGCGGGCGAAATGATTTCCACGATGTACTTGTTCGGGGCAATACCGGAGAACAGGTACTTGCCGCCGCCAACAGTCGTAGTCGTAGTGAATGGCAACGCGGTGTCGGGGACATTATCGCCGTTGGCATCGAGGTAGAGATTCACCGTGATGCCATCGATGCCGACTTCACCTGCATCGAAAGTGCCGTTGTTGTTTGCGTCGTCCCAAACGAAGTTACCGAGCGACACGCCATCGGCGAAGCCCGCATCGAAGTTCGGAACGCTGTTCCCCTTGGCATTCGTTGTGAGGTCGACGGCGATATCACCGTTGACGCCGACGAGCAAGGCATCGGAGTTTCGCAGGTCGCCATTGCCGTCGATGGTCGTGCCATCGCCCGTGTGCAATGCGCCCGCCGTCGTTAGCGTGAAGCCTGCCAGTTTCGTTTGTTGCGCACCACCCGTGACGTTCGGGATCCGCACGACGTACTTGCTGCCCACCTTGAGTGCGGCGATGTTGTAGTTTGTGTCCGGGGTAACCGCACCCGGTGCAGCACCCGAGTTGAAGTAGTACGAGCCATCGGTCGCCGTGACGACCGAGCCGAGCTTGGTGACGCCCGTCGCATCGAATAGTTGAACCGTGACGCCGCCGATGCCGGCTTCGTTCGCGTCTTGAATGCCGTTGTTGTTCAGGTCGCGGAAGATGCGATTGCCGATTTCCACTGGAGGATCGGTTTCGATGGCGACGAGGTCGCCGAGGCCGTTCGCTTTGCCGAGCGTACCGATCGGGCTGTTCGAGGCCGGTGCCCCCTGGTTCTGGTCGTAGATCTGATAGCTCTTCAGAAGCAGACCATCAGCGGAGCGGAACCAGCGCGTTCCCCCCGAACGGACTTGCCCGTTGCGGAGTGCGTCGAAGTGCGTGTTGACGATGTCGGGGAAGCCGGGGATTTGAACGATGCCGCCAAGACTGGTACCGCGGTGGCCGGTGATGGCGAAATCGTCTTCGCCGTAGAACTCACCGCCGCCAGGGCCTGCTCCACCACCGACATCGGTACCCGTTGCAGCATTCCCGACAACGAGGCTCGCACCGTTAGATTCGAGCAACCATCCCGAACCCAGATTTCCGGGCGTATTGATGAACGCACGCAGAAGCTCACCCGACGCCACGCCTTCGACGCGACCCGCATTGAGCGTAGCATTCGTTCCCGGATTGGACAGCGCCCCACGACCCGTCTGGTCGCCGTTT
>JAYSKW010000399.1:0-6777 GCA_043726085.1 Limnoglobus sp. | reverse complement strand
GTAGCCACCTTCGCGCGTTCCATCGCAGCGAAAGAGAATCGGTTTGCGTTTGGCTTCCATGCGAGCTTCCTTGCACACAACGAACGTGAGTAGGCGAGCCGACACGCACGACCGTCGCGGCGCAAAAGCACGCGAACGGAGGGCGCGAAAGTCTCGACAGTTCCAGCCGGATTAGTGCGAAGGGACCGCAGGACGGTGAATCCATGCGCGGCCTTCAGGATCGACTCGAGCGAGTCCATCCGTTCGACACCTCTTTTCCGGGGGGCCATTTCGATAGCCCCTCCCAAGCTTGCGGGTTCCGGTCCGCGTACATGGGGTTCGAGCGACGGTTCCGGCGTCGTCCGAACGGGCGAATGGTAACGCGAAAAAATACTGCGCGACAAGGCCAACCTCGGAGCGTTCGACGAGTCCTTTTCTATCGGACAAAGTTTGATAAACCCGCTGACCGGATACGATCACTTTCGACACGTCCAACGCGAGAAGTTGTTCTCGATTGAGGAACTCAGAGATCTGACTGTTTGGTTAGGAGCGATTTTGTACGGAGTGAATCTCAAACGCGACGCTTCCAAATGGATGGGTCACGAGACGTGTGAAATACCGAAATGACCACGATTTCAGTCGTTTCCAAACGGTACATGATGACATAAGGAAACTGTCGCAAGACGGCTTTGCGCACTTCGCGGTATACGACCCCATGCATTCGTGGGTTATTCGCGATGTCTCGAAGTAAGTCGCGCACAGTAGTGAGTAGTACTTCACCAAAACCTTCCCGTTTCGATTCGTACCAATCCACTCCCACATTCAGTTCATCGATGGCAATGGGCAAAAGCCTTATGGGTAAAGTCATTTTTTCAATCTGGCCCGCGTTGCGGCTTCGACTTGTTCCCAAGGGATTGCGGCATCCGGATTCGCGGCGTGTGAGTCGAGGCGGCGGTCGATCTCTTGCTTCCACTCGTTACTAATTTGTGAATCCTGCTCGACGCTTCCCAGTATCTCGTGGGCAAGTGCGATCTTGTCTGCATCGCTGAGTCGGTCGATCCCGTAATCCGTCATGGTTAGTGTCATGGCTCCTCCGTTTCGTTTTTATTATCTTACATCGAGCAAATTTGCCACGCAAGCAAAATGGTAGTCATCACGGTCTAACCAGTCATATCCGTATTCCGAAAATGAGTGAGTTTCACCGACACGACGACGAAACCCCCAGATCGCGTCGCGGGTTCCACTCGCCCGGATGCGAGCGTTCCATGTGGAACCTTAACGGTTCGGCAAGCTGTGCGGCGTGCGCGGGTTTTGCCCTTCGAGCAAGATCGCGAGGCCGCGCTTCACGCTCGGGAACGCGAGTTCTTCGGGGTCGACATCGCGGAGTTTCAGCCAGACGAATGCGGTTGCGCCGTCGAGTGCGGCGGCGGTTTCGGGCTGCAAGGCTCGCCCGCAGAACATGAGATCGCAGACGGGGTACGTCACGTTTTTGTAGAAATACCTGTTTGTCATCGAGCAGACGTAACGCACGTCGGCGATCTCCAAACCGACCTCTTCGCGGACTTCGCGTGCGAGTGCTTCCTCGGCGGTTTCGCCGATGTCGACGAAGCCACCGGGTACGGTGAGCTTGCCGATGCCAGGGTCTTTGGCGCGGCAAATGAAGATCGCGCGGCCCTCGTCGTCGAACAGAAATGAAGCGGCCGCCAACGTCGGGTTGAAGTAATAGTGGAAGCCGCACGCCTCGCAACGCAAGGGGTTCGCACCGATGTTCAAGGGCGAACGGGCCGATCCGCATTGCGGGCAGAAATGAAAGCGTTGCTGAGGTTGCATGAGTGGATTTTATGGACGGCGAGAGGCAGATCCGGAATTCTCACAAAAACTTCGCAATTGCGGTTGCCGAATCGCGCGAGTGTGGATTATAATTTGACCTGTTGGAAGGTCGCTCCCACTTCCGCACATTGCGAGTTCTCTCCCAACACTCTGCGTTCTACATGCTTTTGCGACGCGCCTGCATTGCAGGTAATCGTTGCGAATTTCATTTTTCTATCGACGGAGGTCGTCCATCATGCGAGTGACTCATCAGCGACCGGCACGAGCCGGGTTCACGCTCATCGAACTGTTGGTGGTGATTGCGATCATCGCAATCTTGATCGGGCTACTGCTGCCCGCCGTGCAAAAGGTCCGCGAAGCGGCAGCACGGATGAAATGTACGAACAACCTGAAACAGGTTGGCCTCGCGAACCACAATTTCGAGTCCACGGTTGGTAGCTTCGTTCCACGCTACCATACGGTCGTGATTAACGGCGTGAGGAGAACGTCGGATGCCACTCCACTCGTCATGCTGCTTCCCTACGTCGAAGCGGGCAACAAGTTCAACCAGTACAACCTTAACTACAACGTCAACAGCGATGCCCCGATCGATCCGAGCTTTCCCGCGTTGACCGGCGCAAATGCCGCAGCGCGAAGCCAGGACATCTCGATCTTCCTTTGTCCTTCCGATCCATCGCAGATGTTCACGTTTACCGATGCGGGCCGATCGAATTACTTCGGCAGTATCGGTGGAAATGCCGATGCAAACGTCAGTACGCTCGGAGGGATCTTCTCCGGTCCCGTCGCTGCGGGAACTGTCTTGAAGGGACCAGCGGCGGTCACCATCGCCGATGGCTCGAGCAATACCGTCATGTTTGCCGAAGTCATGCGTTCCCGCGAAACGAACTCGTCGACGGGTAGCGGTATTCGAGACAACATTACGGTGATTATCGACAGCGGCAACGGCGGCTGGAACGATACCAATGGGACGATCATTCCCACGTGTGCAACGGGCGCACCGTGGAGCAGTTCGATCAAGTATGTCGGCCAACAGTATTACCGCCGTCTGCCGTCGAACTTCATTTTCACGCACACGCTTCCGATCAACTGGAATCGGCGTGTGAGTTCGGGAAATCAGCAGTACAGTTGCTCGAATACCGACTTCGCCCGTATGCACATCGCTGCGAGTAGCTATCACACGGGCGGAGCCAATGCCTGTATGGGCGATGGCTCGGTGCGATTTGTCCGCGACAGCATCGCACTCCCCGTATGGCTTGCGGCGGGTACCGCAGCCGGCGGCGAAGTCACGAACCTCGACTAGTTCGATTCGATCGATATTTACGACCCTGCAAGTACGGTTTCTAACTGTTCCTGCAGGGTTTTCTTTTCACACGTATCGGAATGAAAACATGGTATTCCTCCGTCCGGGCGCTCGTATCGCCGCCCTCCTGATGTTCGTAGTTTCTACGGCGGGGTGCTCGAAAACTCCCGAAGCCGCTAGCCCGGAGTTCAGCATTCTCCGCGATGTCGATGGCATGATTCGCATGGCGAACGGCAAAAAGATTACCAAACCGCAAGAACTCGCGCAGTTCGATAACAGTTTCCCGCTCGGGGCGAAGTCTGTGAAATCGGGCGATGTCATCGTCTTGTGGGGAGTCAAAATGGCGAATGAAGACGGTAGTGGCGTGACGGGTGAATTGGTGGCGTACGAGAAGAAAGTTCCCGCTGAAGGTGGCTACGTACTCCTTCAGGATGGGAACGTCAAAAAGATGACTGCGGCCGAATTTGAAGCCGCACCCAAACCCAAGCCGTAGTTCGTTAAAACCGAAACACCATCCGCATCAACCCGATTGCCGTTGGCATCCCGAACGGCACGCTGATGAGTAACGGCAAGCCGACTACCATCAGCGGAAGCCCAGAGATAATACCGAAGCTGGCTGCCATCATGATGGTCTCCTTTTGTCGATGTTCGAGTGGCCGAATCGATTTCTATTCCTCAATCTGCATGTCCGCACCGCCAGCCCCCATCCCCATCACGAAATCGAAGCCACCGACGCCGCAACTCGCGGTGAGTGTGCGCATGATTTGCGAACATCGCACTTGCGTATCGTACGGGCCCGCAACGAAGAGGGGCTTGCCATCTTTGCCGTATTCAAAGGTGCGCTCACACGTCGCCGGGTCGATGTCGCCGAAGATCGCTTTGGCTTTTACGTAGTCCGGGTGGGGTGGAAAGCCGAGCTTGCGGGCGTATTCGACCCCGCCTTCGACGAGCATGCGGGCAAATGCCGGATCGAGCGTCTCGAGTCCGTGATTTTCCCGGATCTTGTTGTAAATCTGTTTTTCGTAGTGGGGGCGATCCACAATGACGAACATCGCATTCTTCACGCCCAGGCAGTACAGATCGAGCAAGAACGTGGACACCGCGATTTGGCGGTTCGGCAGTATTCGACTGAAAATCACATGGCCGATGCCCTGGAGCCAGATCGTATCCATCACGCAACAGTGGAGAATCGGAGCCGAAGCCACCGCTTGCGTCGCCTGGGCCACGAGTTGCTGACCGCGAACTTTCAGCGCTTCGTGCTTCGACTTTTCCTTCGCCTTCCGGCGCTCCACCTTCTTCTGTCGGCTACGAGGGTCGAGTACCATATTCACGTCCAATGGGCCGCGCCCGGAATGCGATTGAGATTCTTTCACGATAGCAAATGAAGAAGAACCGCAAAGGACTCGTGGGTATACCACCAACAAAAAAGCCCATCGCCGTTTCCAGCGATGGGCTTTCTTATATTCGAGTCGGGGTGGCCGGATTTGAACCGACGACTTCCTGCGCCCAAGGCAGGCGCTCTACCAAGCTGAGCTACACCCCGTGAAAACTTATCCTAGCGAAAGGAGGGATGCGCGTCTGCGCCAATTGGTTCGAGGGGCGTGCAAAATTTTTCGCGGTCGATTAGAATGCCCCACATGACATCACGCGAAGCGATGGAAGCGGCCCTGCTCGACGACCCCGACGACCTCGTTCGGTACGCGGCCTACGCCGACATGCTCATCGAAGACGGCGATCCACGCGGCGACTTCATCCGCATTCAGTTGCAACTCGAAGAGGAAATGCTTGCGGCAGATAGTCGCAAGGAACTCGAATCGCAATCGGGGGCGATTTTGAAGCAACACGAACGCGAGTGGCTGGGGCCGTTGTACGATTCGGTGTATCCCGAGAAAGTGCGTCCCGGTTCGAGGGAATTTCGAATGGAATGGCGGCGCGGCTGGATCGATTCCGTCGAGTTACAAGTCGTGGATGAAATCGCAATTTCTCGTCTCGCGCAGAACCCGTTTGCCAAACTTCTCAGATCGATTTCCGGAGTATTTCGGGAAGAGGTTGGTGAGAAGATCGGAACGACATCCTGGCCAAACTTGAGGTCACTTCGATTGAAAATGAACAGAACTGCGAGCGCAGTGATCGCATTGATCGCGAACCGATCGCTTGCCCGACTCACGCAATTGACACTCGATGAATACGATCCTCGCCGCGACATCGACCCACACGATGACGAACCGGTCTGGCTGTCGGATTTTTGTGTATCGTCGTTAAGTCTCACACTCAAGGATTTAACTGTCGTCGATCTGAATTTCGACGACAGTAGCATCGACACGCTGCTGTCCGCAGGGATGATCGGTCAATTAAAGCGGCTCGATCTCAGTAAAAACAGTATCACCGACGATGGTGCACTCGCACTCGCGGCGCACCTTGACGTTGCGAAGCTGGAACACCTGAGTCTCGATAAAAACCTGCTGACTGCGATCGGTATCGAAGCGTTGGCGGCGGTGGGGCATCGCATCTCGGCTGATCAGCGATTCGGCTATGTCGGTACCATCCAAGGTGACCTATGACGGATCGCATGGCACTCTTGCAGTCGGTGTTGGCGAACCCCGACGATGACATTCCGCGGCTGGTGTATGCCGATTGGCTCGAGGAATTTGGCAGCGATGCTGATGTTGCCCGTGCGCATTTTATTCGCGCAGAGATCGAAGCCGTGGGACTGCCCGCAAACTCTCCGGAGCGCATTGAAGCGGAATCGATCGCAGCGAAATTGTTCAACAAACATGGCACAACCTGGAACGCCGAGCTGCCGAACTGGAGTGCCTGGTACGACAGCTCGCTTGTCTACCGGCGTGGCTTCGTCGAGGAACTGCGAACGGTGTTCCGGAGATTTGCACTGGAAGGCGATGAGATTTTGCGAGCGGCTCCGATCACGCGATTGCAACTGAGTTCGCGCACTGGCGGCGTGATGTTGAGTAGGGATACTAGCTCCACAAGAAAACAAGTGACGCAGATCCGTTGGCTCCAGATTGGGCCACACATAGACTTGAATACGCAAGCTCCGAGAGGAATGTGGAACGCTACGAATCTGTTCAATAACTTCTCAAACCTGACAAACCTCAAGACACTCGTGTTGGCAAATAACACTATTGACGACGAAATGGTCGCTCGAATACAAGTTCATTTTCCAATTGCCAGCTTCGCCGACACGCTGACGGAACTCGATCTCTCCGACAATCGCATCACCGATGCGGGTGCGTGGCTGTTGGCGACGGCGCGAGAGATGTCGCCGATCGTGCGGCTCAACCTCAGCGGCAACGACATCGGCCCCGATGCCGCCCGCGCGCTCCGCAACCGTTACGGCGACGGATTAACGCTGTAAGCGTTACTGTTTCCGAATCGGTACACCTTGTAAACGAGTGACTGAACTTTCGACACCTCGCTGGAATAATCCGCACGCTATCGTAGTTTACTCTCGCGAAACTTTCGTCGTGCGGGTAGCCTGTGGTCATGTCGATGCCTTCTGCCCAGGAGCTTCCCCGATGAATCGCCGTGGATTTTTGAAATTGGCCAGTGCGGGTGCGGCGGCGGTCGCCATCGGGGGAACCGGCTACGGCTTCTTCGAGGCTGGCTGGGTCCGCATCGACCGCCAAACGCTGACGCTCCCCCGGCTGCCC
>JAYSKW010000398.1:0-2675 GCA_043726085.1 Limnoglobus sp. | reverse complement strand
GTAAGCTTCGTCATCGACGCGGGGATTGTTCATGCCGATGAAAGTAACCCATCGCAATGCCTCGCGCAATACCAAAATCCTCCAACTGCGTAACTCGTACTTGAGTCAAAAGTTTTCTAATTTTAACTATTCTATAAAACGAGGCCCTACTGCGGACATCCCCAAATTTTAGGCCATTGATCACCATAAATATTATCAATACTGAGCTCGCAAACAAGCCCGCATAACAAATATAGATCAGTAATTGTTGTAGATTCTGCATAGTATTTATTGACTAGGAAATCTACCGAACAAATTCGTGACGTCGAGTCCGACCGCAGGCGGTTCACTTTGATCGGTCTCATCGCGGGGGCTGCGCTCTCGCTCGTCGTTCAAGGAATCGTCTCCTGGCAGTTGCGCAAGTAGCTACGCATCGGCTGGTTCTACATCAACGCCCCCACAAGGCCCGACTGCGGTTACTGAATCTTCAGCGATTGCACCCAGTTTGCGTCGGAGCGGATGTCGGCTTCGGACATGCCACCGGAGCGGTGGATTTCGGCCTTTGCCATGCGACCGCTCGTCATGTCGAGTGCCATCACTTCGATTCGCCCGTTCGCGCCGACGCCGCAACGCACCTGCACGGGTGCGCCTTTGGCCATGCCTTCCGTGAGGCCGTCGATCCAACATTCGCCGACGGGAATGCACGCCGCCGACTGGTTCGCTTCCCCTTGCAAAATGCGTACTCGGACGCGGGTTTGGCCGTCCTTCGCGGTGAAGTAAACGCGGTTCGAGGCGGCGGGCAGTTGCGTGTTTTTCGGGATCAACTTATTATTGATTCGCTCGAGACCCTGCCGCACTTCGACGCCGAGACTGTGCGCGTTGACACTGATTTCGACGATGTCGTTCAGGCCCGCTTGCGGGTTCGACGGCGACGCTTTTGCGGCCACGATCCCCGCATGGGCGGCCGCCCCACGTGCTACGATTTCGCTGACGGCCAACGAGCGATCCGGTTCTTTCCCGGTGAGTTCGTGGAGCATTCGCCCCGTCATCGGCATGTGCGTCGAGCCGCCGACCATCAGCACTTTATCGACGCGGTCCCACGTTAATCCGGCTTGCGTCAGCACGGTTTGAGTCGTCAGTTTTGTACGAATGAGTAAGTCCCGCGTAAGACTCTCAAACAACTCGCGCGTAATCGGCACGGTGAGCCTCTGCCCGCCATGCACGCACGTCACACTCGCGTTTTCGACTTTGGACAACGTCCGTTTCGCCCGTTCGACGGCGGCGTTCAGCAGTGCCATCGATTGATCGTCGTCGTGCGGATCGCTACCGAACTGCTGTTTGAATTTATCGGCAACGTGGTTCGCGAGGCGGTCGTCCCAGTCTTTGCCGCCGAGTCGCACATCGCCCTCGATGGCGAGTACGCGGAACTTTTTCTTCGAGAGTTGCACCATCGTCACGTCGAAGGTACCGCCACCGAGATCGTAAACGACGACGGTTTTCGGTGCGTTATCTGGCAAGCCTGCGCCGGAATGTTGCTGAATCGTGTAGGCGAGTGCGGCGGCGGAGGGTTCGTCGAGGATGTCGATCACGTTCAGCCCGGCAATTAGCCCGGCATCGACGGTGGCCTTGCGGCGCGTGTCGTCGAAGTACGCGGGGACGGTAATCACCGCTTTGTCGATCGGGCCGATCTGCCGTTCTGCATCTTGGACGAGCTTTCGCAAAATGATCGCACACAGCGTCTCGGGGCGGTACTTCTCGCCGCTGACGAGCCGACCGAAATCGGGCAACCCCATCCGGCGCTTCATGAGCGTAGCGACGCGCTCGGGGTGCTCCATCATGACGTCGATCGCGGGCAGCCCGACTATCGCTTCGCCATCGCCGGTGAGGTATACCGCCGATGGCGTGAGCAAGTCGCCATCGCGGTTGGGCAACGTGTACGGCTTCCCGCGATCGTCGAGTGTGGCGATGGCGGAGTAAGTCGTGCCGAGGTCGATACCGACGGTTGCCATTGCGGAGTTCGCATCGGGGAGTGGTTCAGTGCATATCCGAATTGTAATGAAGAACGCGCACCGATGGCAGTGACATCTGCATCTTCCGCGAATGCCTCGGCGTTACAACCCGAAGAATTCACTTCCCGATGGGTACGGGGATGCCGTCGGCGTTGAGTTTCTCCAACAGGGCGCGGGCTTCGGCGTCTTTCCCGGCGATACGCAATCGCCACGCGGTCTGAATGGCCACCGTCGCGAGTAGTGGTGCGAGTTTCCGGGCAATCGTATGATTCGCGAGTTCGAGCGGGTCGGATTTCACCCGTTCGGCGGCCTTGGCCGCAAGTTCTGGGTGCGAGCCTTTCAGCACCGCCCACGTTCCCACGCTCATTTCGTTCGGGAAGGCGTTCGCCGAAGCGACGGTCATTTCCCGATACCGTTTGACGTCGGGATTCGCCGCGACTTTTTCGGCCAGCGGTCCGCCCTCGGCCAGCACGACATTCATCGCGTACGTCGAGAGCGTGCGATGGTACTTCTTCGCGAACGCGGCATACTCCGGCAACTCCTTGATGAGCGTAATGTGGGCACGCAAACCGAGTGCCAGGTACTGCGTCCCCGATGCGCCCTCCGATGGAGCGAGCGCGTAAGCCTCGTCGGCCAGTTTCACGAGTTCGTCGGCATCGACAGTTTGCCCGAGTGCGTAGGCACCCA
>JAYSKW010000397.1:0-2278 GCA_043726085.1 Limnoglobus sp. | reverse complement strand
CTTCGCCTCGAGTTCGGCGAGTTGGGAGGCGAGTTCTTCGCCGA
The DNA here is from genome assembly GCA_043726085.1 of Limnoglobus sp. GTDB lineage: Bacteria > Planctomycetota > Planctomycetia > Gemmatales > Gemmataceae > Limnoglobus. The sequence goes on along the minus strand of JAYSKW010000397.1, from coordinate 2,234 downwards.
CATTATCGAACGCCGCATCGGCCGCATCGCCGCCGGTGAGGCTGTTCGAGAGGCGATCCAGATCGCCACCGAGCCGTTTGCTCAGTACCGAACGGCGGCCCAAGAGGGTATTCTGCATCTTTTGTAGTGCGTCTAATCTTGCCATAGTTATGTCCTCCAGCAGAATCCGTGCCAACACACGATTGCGCAACGGACCGCAGCATTGAGTGTTTGTGATCGTTTGGGCGGAAATCGTACAAACCGAGTTTGGATTCGCTTATTAGAACTATAGCTGGCTCGTCAATGTCTCTTTCAACTAATTCACTCGAATTGCCGATTTGAACGACACAAAACGTGTCAAATTGTGCCGAAACACGCGAATAGTTACGACGCTAAACGCTTTGCAGTAGTGAGTTGCGAATATCGGTTTGCAAAAGCAGACATCCGTGTCGTTCGTACGTGCTGTTGCAATTCTGTTACGATTGCAGGTTCTGAAGCATTTCCCGGAGCGCCACTAATCTGCGGCCGCGGAGATCTTCGATGTTCAACGCCTTGAGGAACCGACGCCGTAGTGATGACTGCAATTCCTCAATCGCCGTATCCGATTTACCTGCCAAACTGATACAGCCACCCGCGCGGCGATCGTGGCCACCGGCGTTGCCCAGTTTACCGACGACGGTGCGCAAGATGTCGCCCGCTTTTGCGTGCGGCAATGCCGAACGCACCGAGATGATGAGCTTGTCCTTGTGGATGCCGCAACAGACTGCCCAATCGACCTTCTCGAAGCGGATCATGAAATCGACCACCTCGGCCGCCTGTTCGGGTTGCGGCAGATCGTTAACCCAACTGATCACGAAACGATCGTAAAGGAACGAGCTTTGTAGGGCTTCGAGCAAACACTCGAAGTGGCTGTGCGGCAGGCGTGCGTTGCGGATTTGGGCGAGAAGATCCTTATCGGTGAGGCCGAACAGGTAGTTCATCACTTCGTCGTCGGCTTCGGTGGCTTCGCGTGGATAGCCAGTAACCTCCGTCTCAATCCCATAATACAGCGACGAAGCGAGCTTTTCGGTGAGTGTGACGCCTTGTTCAATGAGGTACTTCGTAACGAGCGTGCAGGTTGCGCCCATGTTGGGCCGCACATCGACAAAAGCCACGTCTTCGAGGTCGCCGGGCGTTTCGTGGTGGTCGATCACCGCGTAAAGTGGGACGTTTTCATCGAAGGTGTGCCGACCGGTTTTCGGTTGGCTGTCGACCATGACGACCGCATCGCCTTTATGCCAATCGACTTCCTTGATCGGCATCAAATCGAGGTGTAACGTATCGACTAAGGTGCGATTTTCGGCACGGCTGATCGGGCCATCTTGCGTGATGATCGTCGGCTTATTCGTCAGCGTTTCGATCAGGTGGGCCAGCCCGAACATGCTGCCAAGCCCGTCGGGGTCGGCATGAATGTGGGTGACTAAAACCACCCGTTCGTATGCACTTAAACCACTAATGAAGCGATCCGAGCGTCGAAGCCCCATGGTCTTGGGTATGCCGTTTCGCACCGCACCGGCTGATGGCCGAGCCATACGTCGCGGACCTCATTTAAAACCCCGCAGTAGCGGGTAATCGTCGATCGGAATGCAATTCCGTCTCGATCAGTTTACCGTCAGTTCGGTCGCTCGCCAAGAAACAGTTCGCAATAAATCCGATGCCGAGCGACTGGAAGGGCGGTAGTTTCGACGTAAGTCACAATTCCGGAGGCTCAAAATCCGTTTTTTGGGGTGTTTTTTCGGTTTTTGCGACCCAAAATGCCTCTGTTTCGGTCGCGAATCGCCGATCCGTTTCGGGTGGTTTTGCCGTATCATCGACCCCAATAGCGGGTTATGTCGCGGGCAATCGATTCGAGACTCGCCGTAAGTACCGACCGGAAATCGACCGAGTGCGACACAAAATCGACCGAGTACGACACAAAATCGACCGGACGCGACATTCTCACGACACTTGGAGACACTTTCACGACACTTCACGACGCCATGCAAAAGTCGACTTACGTCGGATCGCGTTTCGCTTTTTGACTGCTGGCGTTCGTGTGGGTGAGTGCGGAACTCGAACTCTTAAAATGGGATAGTTCAAACCTGGGTAGCCGTGTCCGCTTGTTGCCAATTCTGGTAGCCGCAGGTTTTTAGCCCTTCAGGGTCAGTGCCAGTTCTTCGATCCTGAAAGGATCGCTCACGTAGCCCAGGGTGAAACCCTGCGAGGGGCCGCACCCA
>JAYSKW010000396.1:0-3175 GCA_043726085.1 Limnoglobus sp. | reverse complement strand
AGAGTTCGATATCCGGAATACGGAACAGTAGATCGCGATCAAAAAAGTGGCGTTTCTGGGTCGCGAAAACCGAAAAAACACCCCAAAAACCGGTTTTGGGGCCTCCGCAATTGTGACTTACGTCGATGTTGGCTACCGCTTTTTCGTCGCCTTCGGCTTATGTTCGTGTTCGATGACGCCTTCGCGGCGTTGGGCGAGCATGAACTCGTAGAGCCGTGCGACGGCGGTTTCCCACGCCCCGGAACGCGCTTTCCGCACGATGGCATCGAGCGCATTCGCGGCACTTTCCGGGAGTTTGCCCGCCTCGCGATAGCCCTTCAAGCGAACGTCACACTCGGCGATCCGCTTCTCGTCCTGGTTGCGCACCGCCGTGTAAAGTGCATCGACGGTGTTGAAGACTTCCTCGCTCGTCCCCATCTGCGGCGGGCGACTCCAGTAGTGGTAGATGATCAGGATCGCCACCAGTGCCACGATGCCGACGAGTGCGTATTTCGCATAGATTTCGCGGCTCGTTCCTTCATTTTCACTCGACATTGACGACCTCCCCGCTATCGCGCGTCGAGAGTGCCACGAACGTCAGCGGGCGAATGAACGTGGTGATGAACCGCACGGAACCGTCGCCCATAAGCACGTTGCAACCGGTGCCGTGCTCGCCCCACATTTGGTCGGTGTGGCCGAACGGATCGTTCGGCGCGTGGATGATGACCTGCGGGTGATCGTGCGTATCCGGCCCGCTATGCGCACCGACCAGACAACCCGCGCCGTTGTTCTCCGAAGGCCACGGGCGCAAATCGAGGCGCGGTGGCGTCACGGCACCGGGGACGACGCCTACCCAGGTTTTATTGCTCAAAATCGAGCTATGTTCGCCGATGAATATGGTGTTTGAAAGGCCATCGGAAACGGCCGCCACGCTGGTTTTCGAGTTGCGATAAAACACGCCATCGGTGCGGGCGAGTTGGTTGCCGTTCTCGGGGATCGGCTCGGGAATGTCGTAGTCGTAGCAGTAGGCGGTGGTACGCCCCCACGGCTGCGTGATGCCTGCATTCGTAACGTAATGCGAATGTGTGAAGGCAATCGCGCTGCCATCGGAACGAGTCATCGGCACACCGTGGCGACGGTCGGCCCCTTCGCTTTGCACGTCGAAACCATCGCTGCCACCCGTGGCCGACGGGCAGAGAAACAGGCTCACTTTCGTTTCCACGGACGCGGCAAAAGCGGGCGACCAGCACGGTTGATTCACGTCGAACTGGCGGAAGAGGTTTTCTTGTTCGAGGAACGGCAATAGGAACACGCCCCACGCCCAACCGGGCATACCGTTGCGATACTGATCGCCATAAGTGATACCGAACGCAGTGCCATCGAGCCGCGTGTTCGCGGTGACGTACGCAGGCGGAAACAGGCGATTAATGCCTTCGTAGTTGTGCAACCCGAGGCCGATCTGCTTGAGGTTGTTCTGGCACTTCAGCCGCGATGCCGACTCGCGCACCTTCTGCACGGCGGGCAACAACAGCCCGATGAGGATCGCGATAATCGCGATCACAACGAGCAATTCGATGAGCGTAAACGCTGTTCGACGCCGAATTTGCATAGCTAACTCCCTGAAGTAGGTTGAACTAACTTGGTTGTTAGTCTCAGCTAATGTGCGGTCTTCGTCAAGGCAAATTTACTCGAATGACTACAGTTTCGCAAAATACCCTTTTCGCGTTCGACTTGACCCGTACGGACATTACGGGGTAACGATAACCCGATTCGTTACTCACTCGACACCGGTGACTTGTGGCCCAATCTCTGAATCCGCACGATCTCGCGATCTGGTTCGTATCCCTGCTTCGCCAGCGCACGGCCACCAACGATGCCGAAGAGGTGCGCGAACGGTTCCGCGAGGCGTATTCGCAGATCGAAACGATCTACCGCGATGGCACGCCTGCGGAACATGAGGAGATTTACGAGGAATTGGCCGAACAACTGGTGCCGGACTTGCCGACGTGGGAGTTCTCGTGCGTGGCGAACACCTGCGGCATGGGCGTAGAAGCGGGTACGAATGCCGACGTGGCACTGCCTGCGATTCTCGACCGCTTGCCGTCGGTGTTTACCGGTGCGAAATTGCTTCATGACCAGTTAAAAGAGCAAATCGGCACGCCGCACCTCGAGATGATCCCCGAAGACGAATGGGAAACCGCCGCCGCGAAATCGACCGAAGCGGCGCAGCTCATCCGCGAATACCTGGCCATTTCGTTCCTGTCGCGGGCGGCGATGGCAATGCTCTGCCGTGACGCGCGTTTGCGGCGATTCGCCCGCAATCAACCCGCCCTGGTGCAGGCCGTCGTGAATGCCCGCGAGTTCAACCGTTACGCCTTTTACCTGGGCGAAGTGCTTCAATGCGTCGATGGCGAAGAACTCGTCGTGATCGACCTCGTGCGCAACCTCGGCTTCCGCGTTCGGATGCACGCGGTCCGTAATAACTGCCAGTTGTTCACGCTGCTGCAAGACGCACTTCTGAACCACCCGACCGCCGCGAACTGGGACGGGCCGAAGCCGAGTCCGCTGCTTGCGAGCATCGCCAAAAGCGAACGGATGATCCCGAGCATCACGCAGGAAGAATGGGATGCGGCAGGCGTGGTTGGCGAGACGGGCATCTACGACACGGGCATCTGGCAGTTCTATCAGTGGCCTGCGTTGCAACCGGATCGTGCGCTCGAAACGTGGGAGGCGGCCGCGCCGTATCAGCCGTGGTGGGTCTGGGGCGAACTGCATCCGGCGGACATCGTCGAGATCGACGGGATGCGGATCGTGCTATTGGGCCAGCCCGAAATGCCACGAACCTGGCAAATGGACTTCTTCGCACCGGTCCACCCCGCATTGCGTTCGGGCATCACTGTGGAAGCGGTCCTTTCCAAGGAATCGGTCGAAGCCTGGCTCAAGCGAATCTGCACGATGCCCCGCGAACCGAACCCACTGCCGCCCGTTGAAGCGATCGAATCGACGTAAGTCACAATTGCGGAAGCTCCAAAACCGATTTTTGGGGTGTTTTTCCGGTTTTCGAGGCCCGAAAAGTCGCGTTTTTGATCGCAATCCACCGATCCGTTTGCCGCAATTTGAACCATTATCGCGGGTTATGTCGAATGCTCTCGTTTCGAGAACCGGCGCAAGTGGCGACATAAAATCGACCGAGCAC
>JAYSKW010000395.1:0-10682 GCA_043726085.1 Limnoglobus sp. | reverse complement strand
TCACCGAAGCCGCCCAAATCGGTGCGGCTTTCGAGTTGCCACTCTTCGGCAACAAAGACCTGTTCCGCTACCGCTTCACCGTCGACATGATTTTGCGATATTAAAATCGACGTAAGTCACAATTCAAGAGGCTCAAAAACCGTTTTTTGGGGTGTTTTTCCGGTTTTTGCGACCCGAAATGCCTCTTTTTCGATCGTCTTTCGCCGATTGGTTTCGGGCGGTTTTGCCGTATCTCTAACCCGAATAGCGGGTTATGTCGCGGGCAATCGATTCGACACTCGACGTAAGTACCGACCGAAAATCGACCGACTGCGACACAAAATCGACCGAGTACGACATAAAATCGACCGAGTACGACAATCTCACGACACTCGGAGACACTTTCACGACACTTCGCGACACCGTGCAAAAGTCGACTTACGTCGGATCGCGTTTCACTTTTTGACTTTCGGGATTCATGTGGGCAGTCGCTCACAAATCGAATCACTCGGTCGTTGGCAGTTCGTAGTTCGGCCAGATCGACTGGCCGAGATTCTGGATCGTACCGCCAATGACGGCGCTGAAATCCTTCACCCATTTCGCGGCTTCGAGGAGGCCCTCTGCCGAGAGTGCGTACCACTTCCGATTCGGCTTCTCGCTCGTCGCTTGCTTCACGATCATTTCGAGGTTGTCCGCAACTTGTGCCGCCTCATCCTGTTTGTGCGAAGGCAGATTCTCGATCAGCTTCCTCACATCGCGATGCAGAGCTTCTAACAAAGCGCGCCGCTCTCCCGGTGCTTCTTTCTGAATCGTGTTGATGCAATCGTTCAGTGTGGCACCGACTTGGCCGTAATTGTCGCCTCCGATATTGATGACGTGACTGCCATAACCGAAGGCGTTCCCGACGGCGCTGCCACCGATCGCGATCGTTTGTTCGCCTCCCGTCGGTCTCGGATTCGGTGGACCTTTAAACCTCATTTTCACTCCTCCGTTTATTGTCGAGAGCCCGTTGGATCCGTTCGTCGAGTAATCGTTGAGCCATTTTACGCAGTCGAGTCGTTCTCAGAAGATCGCTTTTGATCTTACTCTCACCTTCGCGAAACCGAGTGCGAGCGGCCTCCAATGCCGATTGCATCGCTTTCGGGGTGAGTCCCGTTTGAATCCGCATCTGCTGACGCAAGCTCTGAATGTCGTTGCGAAGAAACAGAAACCATCTCTCGCTTCGGGTATTTGTTTCGCCATAACGGGCTTCTGTCGGTGGGTGATGGAAAGGACTATATGACTGTCTCGCTCATTCTACGAATCGCGGGAAGTGCATGGATTGGGTGGAGCAACTGCCATTCCCCGTTTAGCCGCGCCGCGTAGGCTTTGCGTAGCGAAGCGCGTGCGCGTGAACTCACCTGAAAATCGCGTTGTGGTCCGATACTCCGTGCCCACGCGCTTCGCTCCGAAGACTACGCGGCGCGGCTAAACGGGGACGGACTGAAGGGCGGCAGACGTGGATGTTACTTTCGTTATCATTCGTGACGGTCTCGAACGCCTCCGTACGGCGAAGCGGCTCCCGAAGGTTTTCGGTGCTGAGTCGCATGGTTTCAAGCTGAAGCCACGCCTGTCCGAGTCGGTCGTGGAGAAGTTTGAAGCCAAACACCGCATCCGGTTGCCCGAAGATTACAGGGGCTTTCTGATCGATCTCGGCAATGGCGGCGCGGGACCGTTTTACGGCGTGTTCGCGCTCGGTGAGATGGACGATTCGTTCGACTTCCAGAAATGGAAGGAGGGTGATGGTTTCGTTGGCGTGCTGTCGAAGCCGTTCCCCCACACAAAGCCATGGAACGATCTCCCGGAGGAGCCAAAGGAAACGGATGACGAAGAAGAATACGATAAGGCACTGGAAGCGTTTGACGAAATATACTGGAATCCAGACAACGTCAACGGAGCGATTCCGATATGCCACGAAGGATGTGCCATTCGAGTTTGGTTGGTCGTGACGGGAGGTGAAGCCGGGCATATATGGCGAGACTCACGCACCGATCAAGCGGGGTTGCGGCCTGTTTCATTCGGCAAGAAGAAGCGAGTGACATTCCTTGAATGGTACGTCCATTGGCTAAACGAGGCGCTGACAAAGTAGCCCAAACTTCGCGCGGGAATGCGGCCCAACCAACGGCTAAAGCGGAACGGGGGCCTGACAGCCCAAGCCGCTTAACCTTGGCGTTCGGCGGCAGAATCGAGGGATGCTATGAAGGCGGATGATTCCGACCCGATGCGACGGTGGCAGTCGATTTCCGATTGGTACGTCGAGTTTGCAGCGATGAGCGGTTGGGAATTCCTTCACCCAATGGTTGCCCTTACGGCGTGGGCTGGCGAGCAGCCCTTTGCATCGCAACTTTACCCTGGTACGTCGCTCCAATACCTGTGCGTACATCTGCTACCGGGATACAACCCCGATCAACCGTTCTTTTCGTGTGGAGTAGGGTCGGACGGGCAGTTTCGATGCCAGTTGTGGGCCAGAGTATCGCAGAGCGTATGTCGGAAATCGGTTCCAATCGACCAGGCTCAGTCGCTGTTCGTTGAATTTGTGAGCAAGCTTGTGGGAGCATGATTCTCGTGCCAGCCCGCAGCGTAAGCAAGGCGAACCACGAAAAACTCAAAAAAACTTTCTTGCGCTTTTTGAAGTTGCGCGACTTTGCAGATCGAAACCGGTCTTTTGGAACGCCTGCGTTTCCAAATGCCAGTCTTTCGGCCTGTAGGGCCGGTTCTGTCAGCCCAAGGCAAAGCCTTGGGTAACGTGTTAGAATGTTCATCGGCCCTGAAAGGGGCCGTTCACCGCCCTATTTGCGGTGAGGTTTTGCTATGGATGTTGCCTGAACGGCCCCTCTCAGGGCCGAATCGTGGGCGGTTATAGTACCGAAGGCTTCGCCGACTTCGCCTTGGGTGCGTGGTACTCCGTGAATCGCAAACAGCGCAACATCAAAACACGCTGGCGAGAGATGACTATCGTTTCTGCGATGGCATGCCTTCTCGCGGGTTCCCCTCGCTGGCGCGTCGGGCTAACAAACCCATTCGGATCGCCTGCGATTTTTGACTGGTTGCACTCACTGAAAATCGCGTTGTGCTCCGATACTCCGTGCCCACGCGCTTCGCTCCGAGGACTACGCGGCGCGGCTAAACGGGATAACCTCGCCTATGCGGTTCGCACGGACTTTCGCTTGACCATCGTGATTTCGTTGCCTGATGGGCTGTGCGTGACGGTGTCGAAGAAGGTGCGGATGAGCAACAGGCCGCGGCCGCAGCCCATCATGATGTTCTCGATGTCGGTCGGGTCGGGGAGTTTGTTGGGATCGTATCCTTTGCCCTGATCGGCGATGCGAATCGTCAGCATCGGTTCGCGGGTGGCCCGCACGGAAATCGTGACGCGGCGAGTTTGGTAGGGGTCCATCTTGTTTCGTTCGGCAACGGTGTCGTGGTACGTCTGCCAGTCGCCGGACTTCAACTCGGAGCTAATTTCGAGGTTGCCATGGACGATGGCATTCACCGTGGCTTCGTGGACGGCGACGCCGATTTGGACGTGCTCGGATTCGTCGAAGATTCGCATTTGCAGCATGAGCGATTCGACGTGCGAAACGACGTGCGCCACCAGATCGGGGTTGTTTTCGATCGTGAACTCATTCTCGGTAACCGTCAGCCGGTCGAGGAAAAACGCTTCCTGTTGCTTGACCGTGGCTACCGATAATAGCTCGTCGAGAATTTGCAAAATGTCGCGCGACAGATGCTTCTTCGCCACGTAACTCGACGCACCGGCGCGGAGTGCCCGCACGGCCAAGTCTTCGTTGCCGAAGTCGGTCGTCACCAACACGGGTACCGCCGGGATTTCTTTGCGGAGGTAGCCGACGAGTGCGATGCCATCCATCTCGGGCATGTGAATGTCGGTCACGACCGCGCTCGGAACTTCTCTTCGGACGGCTTCGAGCGCCTCGCGGCCATTGCTCGCCTGCGTCACCGCGTAACCGGACTGCAAAAGGATCGACTGCAATTGGCGTCGCTGGAGCGTACTGTCGTCCACAATCAAAATCGTCGGCATCGATCGTACTCCCGTGTGTCAATCGAACGGATTTTACCCGGAATGCGATTCGTTGTGTCGTTCAAAATCGCGACGTCACGAAATCCGATCTGCCGCCGCGGGATCCCAACCGTCGGTCTTGCCGGTTCGTAGCGAGTCGGAGAAATGCTTGCGGCAAAGCGAAACGTAGCGATCGTTCCCGCCGATCTCGACTTGCTGCCCGACCCGTTCCACCACGCCACTCCGCGAGACGCGCACGACCATCGTCGCTTTTCGCCCGCAAAAGCAGATCGTTTTCAGTTCGACGAGCGAGTCGGCCCAGGCGAGTAATGCCGCACTGCCGGGGAAGAGTGCGCCGAGGAAGTCGGTTCGCAAACCGTAGCACATAACCGGGATATTCGCTTCATCGACGATGCGGGCTAACTGCGTCACCTGGTCTTTGCTCAGGAACTGCGCCTCGTCGAGCAATACGCAGTTCGGCGTCGACGGTACGCACTCGGCCCAAAAGTCGGTCGTCGCGTCGAACGGGTTCGCGTCCATCCCGATGCCGATCCGCGAAACGATCCGCCCACTCGCGCGATCGTCGAGCACGGCCGTGTAGAGTCGCGTCGCCATCCCGCGTTCGGCGTAGTTGTGCGCCGCTTGGAGCAATACGGTCGACTTCCCCGCGTTCATCGTCGAATAGTAAAAGTACAGTTTCGCCACAGTCGATAGCCCTCGCACGTTCGTCGAATTTCGCAATCCTTCCGATATACGGTTCGCGGCAGAAAACTGATGCTCGATCCATCGACACGATCGGCAGACTCTCGATATTAACCTGCGTTTCCAGTCCCGCAAGAATGCTGAGAAGGCAGCCGAACTGCGTAAACGTTCGATTACAAGGTGGAAGCCGCGATTGCAACTCGCCCAGATCGCCGTACATGCCCACGACGGAAATTCATACGTCTGGCTCATTTGAAATGGAAATCGTTGAGAAAACATGGCCCATTTCGCACTTCCTCACCGAACGGCGCACTAAATGATACTAGCGAGAAAATCCGTTTGCGGGTTCCTCCGGGAGTCGTCGATGCCTGTCGTGAGCGAACAATCTGAGTTCTTATCGATCTTGGGGCAAAGCAAGCTCCTCGACGAGGCCGTGCTCGAATCGATTCGCGCGGCGGGTGACTTTCCGTCGGAGGCGGGGGTATTCGCGGAGAGCCTGGTTCAGCAAGGGATTCTCACGCGGTTCCAATCGAAGCAGTTGCTGGGCGGGCGGTATCGCGGTCTCGCGCTCGGGCCGTATCGGATTCTGGATCAGATCGGCAAAGGCGGCATGGGTACGGTCTATTTGGCCGAACATGCCACGTTGAAACGGCGAGTGGCGGTGAAGGTGTTGGCTCGCGAATTGGCCGACAACAATACTTCGGTCGAGCGATTCCTGCGCGAAGCGCGGGCGGCATCGGCGCTTTGCCATGCCAACATCGTCCGCGTTCATCACGTCGGCCAAGCGGGTGGCACGCACTACATCGTCATGGAACATGTGGACGGCGCGACGCTCGAGCAAGTCGTCGATCGCAAAGGCCCGTTCGGCCCGATCGATGCCGCCAAGATCGCCATTCAAGCGGCATCGGGGTTACAACATGCCCACGAAAAAGGCTTCGTCCATCGCGACATCAAGCCCGAAAACTTGATGCTTACGAAAGATGGCACCATCAAGATTCTCGACATGGGCCTGACGAAGAAAATCGACAAATCCGAAGACAATCTGACCGGCATTCTCAACATCAAAGCGATCCTCGGCACGATCGATTACCTCTCGCCCGAACAAGCGATTCAGAACGACGTCGATGCGAGTTCGGACATCTACAGCCTCGGCGCAACGCTCTTCACGTTGCTCACGGGTCACTCGCCGTACGAAGGCGTGCCCGCGCAACAAAAGCTGATGCAGCACCAGTTCGGAGCGGTGCCGAACCTCATGGATTTCCGCTCGGATCTCCCCGAAGAACTCGCTGCGATCATCGCGAAGATGATGGCGAAACTCGCGAAAGATCGCTTCGCCTCGGCAGCCGATGTGATCGACGCCTTCCACCCGTGGACGAGCGACGACGACGCATCGAACCAGCTCGTTATGCAAAGTCAATTATTTCGCGCGACGACTGTGCGGTCGAGTTCGTTGACGCCGACGGTTCGGGATATGGCATCGAAGACTCTAACGGAAGTCAGCCCACCCATCCAACGCCCCGCCACGGTGTCCGTCGATCCGTCGATGTTGGTCGAGCCGATCATCCGCACGCGAGTGAAAGGGCCGGAGTCCGAACCCGACCGCAAGAGCCGGATCCTGTCGATCGCTATCGTGTCGGCGATCATCACCTGCCTCGCCACCTTCGGAATCATCATGTTCCTGATGCGGTAGCGGCTCGATCACTTTGCCATTTCACAAAAGTCGTGCATTGCATTTGCTTGCGGATAGCCGATGATTGGCACCGTCAGTCCGCGACGCATCGTCGGCGGTCGCTGGCACGTCTTCATCCGTAAGGAGTTCACTCATGGTTCGTCTGATCGTGCTGATTTTGGTGGGGTTGCTGTTCTTCGGCGGCCTCTACATGGTGGTGTTCAAGCGGGGCGACGTGAACAAAACGCTCGGTGGGTACAAGAAAGCCAGTACGCCGCAAGAAGCCGCCGACATGTTCAAAAAGGCAATCGGCGACCGCGACTACGCCATCGCGGCCGACTACTGTACGAAGGATTATGCGGAACAACTCAAGCGCGGAAAAGATGCCGCCACCGAACTCGGCTCCTCGCTCGATAATCTCATTTACCAGATGAACGAACGCGGCCTGTTGCGAGATGAAACGAAGTTCATCCTGTTCGTGCTCGACCCGTTTCCGAAAGATATTACGGTGACGACCGCAAAGGAATCGGGCGATAACGCCGAGGGCACCATCGTGTTCGGTACGCCAATCCTGAAAGGAAACACGCTCAGTTCCGGCACTTGGCAGATGAAGCCCGAGATGTTCTTGCCGTTCGTGCGGTCGGGGAAGTTCGTCAACGACCGTACGATCGTCGTGCCGCTAAAGAAAGACGCCAAGCTCGGTTGGCTGTTCGATTTCCCTGCCGACTCTGCGCTGCAACTGCGAGTGGGCAACCTCAACGACAAGTACAAAAACTACGTGAACCCGCTCAAAATTGTCACGCAAGAAGTCAAAAATGACCCGAGCACCCGCGAAGATGCCACGGGGCGATTGAAGAAGCTCCTCGAGCAAGCGGCCCGCGAGTAACGATCCGTGGCACGTTTCAAATCGCGACGTAACGCTGCGGTTTGTTAGCCCGACGCGCCAGCGAGGGAAACCGCGAGAATGCTCGCTAGCGCGTCGAGCTAACGGGAGCGCTATCTCACGACGACATCGACATTCCGCACGCCGATTCGGTTGCTCGTACCGGCCATCGTGCGGAGTTCGCTGAGGATGATCCCCGTCAGCGCGTGTTCCATTTCCAATAACGCGCGGGCCGCGGGCATCCCATCGAACGCGCGATGGTCGAAGTGCAGACGCACCGCGAGCGTGCCATCGGGTTGAAACAGCCCGCAATTCAGCGTTGCCGTCAGGGGAGCGATCAGGTTCAAGCACGTCGCGCCCGCCCCAGCCGTTGTACTGATCCCGCAGGTGCCGAAGTTCTTGGTGCGCATTCGCCCCGATGCCTTCACAGCGAACCACCACATCGCTGCACGCAACGGTCGGGGCAGTCGCATCAATTGCAACATCTGCCGAAACTCGCGAACTTGATCGACCGGTTTCGCAACCCACTCGCGAACGGCGGCGTGCAACTGCGCCAGCGATTGGTTGTTCGGCGAACGGAACAACCCGAAGTAGATTGCCGGTTCCGCCGCGTCATTTCGTTCGATTGCAATCGAGCAGATCGTTTCGTCGGCTTCGTAGAAATGCGGCCATGGGAATGGCAGGTATGAACGCCGCAACTCCGGGCGTCGCTCGGCGACAATCGCGTACGCTTTTGCGAACAGCGCCACCCACGGCGGCGGTTCGAGGAGTGCATCGCGGGCCGCAACAACATCGCCGAGTGCCATCGTGCGTTCCATCGAAATGATCGGCATACCCCGGCACACCGACATCAATTCGGTAATCATTCGTCGATTCGTGGAGAGCGAAACCCATCGCCCCGTAACCCGTGCCATAACCATCCCATTGAACGTCGGCGTGCCGATTATTCCGCCTAGGCATTCTATTGCGGACAGGGTCAATCTTCACGGGGACATCGCACGATGGCGGCAGAAGCGAAAACGGCAATCCCGGATTGAACCGTCCTCACTTCTGGTATGATGCTCGGTTCACGCCGAGGATATTTTTGATGAGCTTGCCGTCCAACGTCCGTGCGACCGATCCTGCGATCCTCGCGTACCACGCCACCTTGCAGCAGTACGCCGACCACGGCGCAGCGCACGAAGGAGCCACCGAGACGGCGTTCTCGCACCTCCTCGCGATTACCGCCAAGCCGCACGGTTGGACGCTCATCCCGAAGAAGGCGATGAAGGTCGGCGCGAAGACGATCTACCCCGACGGCACTCTCCAGGACGGCAACTTCCTCCGCCGTGGCTACTGGGAAGCGAAGGACACCAACGACGACCTCGACAGCGAGATTCGCAAGAAGCGGGAAAAAGGCTACCCGCTGACGAACACCATTTTTGAAGACACGACGCGGGCCGTGTTGTACCAGAACGGTTTGGTGGCGGCGAATTACGACCTGCGAAAAGCGCACGATGTCGCCGGGTTGCTGACCGATTTCTATGGCAACAATATACTTGATATACAAAACTGATGCTGATAAAGTGATGCTTGCGACGAGGGTTACTTGTCTCTGGAGTTGCCGGGTTTGGACCCGCGCTTCGGTTTCTTGGCCTGCTGGTGTTGATACCCGGCTTCCCGCTTATCGAATTCCGACTTCGGCACTCCCATGAGTTTCCAGGTCAGTTCGTCGAACGCTGCAAAGGTGGCGGGATAGATGGTTATTCGATACTGAATTTTCTCTGACAAGGCTGCTACCCATGCCTGCTCCAGCTCCCGAAATCAAAATTCAAGATTGGTTTAACCCAGAAGATTGGTTCCAGTTTTCGTATAGAAATCAGGAGTTTTTGAATAACATTGCAGACAGCGAGATCCAAGGGAAATATGCCCTGTTTGCACTCAATATAACTCCGCATCATCAACTACCCAATTTTGTAGGAAAGCTTTTTTGGGCTGGTTGGGAAACATGCCAAGCCAACATAGATTCGCGGAAGTGGCTTGAATCTGAAGTTGAAGGCTGGAGCCAATTGCAAATTGCCGAGCAATTGCAAAAAATAGAAAGAAGGCGAAATATAATATTGGGATGGAACCGAACTCCAGAGCAATTGGATTTCACATACGGAAGCACCACCGATGTCTTGAGGCAATTGCCTGAGCGGCTCTACGTTAACATTGCCGACATGTACCCCATGCAGATTGTTGGTGCATGGGCTGCATTTGAAATCCTCGCTGGTGACCTATGGATACATGCGATGAATCGCAAGCCGGGAAGACTTGCAAGCCTATCAGGGTTGTCGAACGCGGTCACTGAACTAGCAAGAGGCAAGGCAGTGAAGTTTAATCGCTCTCAGAAAAATGAAGACCGTGACGTTCCGGGGAGGAGTGTCAAAGTCGAACTTATTGGGCAGGTTACAAATCAGTCATTCGACTTAAGCAACTGCATGGGAACATTTCTGTCTGAAGCAAAACGGGTGTCGTTCACTACTCTTTCTGACATTCGGAAAGCATATGCGACCGCATTCGCAACACAAGAGGAATTCGACAATGCCCGC
Source organism: Limnoglobus sp. (assembly GCA_043726085.1). GTDB lineage: Bacteria > Planctomycetota > Planctomycetia > Gemmatales > Gemmataceae > Limnoglobus. Next base: position 819 of record JAYSKW010000395.1, on the reverse strand, counting down.
CCTTTGCTTATGGCGATGGCAGACGAGAGATTGGATGTGTTGTCTTTACTGAGAAACTTGCTAGTCCACAGGGCAGGCAATGCGGATGAAGTGTATATTAAAGATAGCGCAAAAGTCGCATCTGCGCCGAAGATCAAACTGGGTCACAAGTTGTTCTTGGATGGCGAAATAACAAGAACACAAGTGGAGGCGTCTGTATTATGCGCAATGTCTCTTGTAAAGGGAATTGATTTATGGTTGTCGACAACACCGAAAACGAAGACATCGAAGACGTAGACATTATCCTCGAACAACTTTGTCAGCGCAGAGATGGGCGAGGAAATTTCAACTACTCATCATGTGATGTCTGCAATGGGACGGGACTGGGCGCTCAAGCAATTTCAGACGCGCTACAAGGACAAGAAGCTGACGAAGTGGGACATCTTCTACTACGTCTACGGGTTGCTGCACCATCCCGGCTACCGCACGAAGTTTGCCGACAACCTGAAGCGTGACCTACCCCGCATCCCGTTCGCCCCGGATTTCCGGGCGTTTATCGCGGCGGGGAAGGCACTCGCGGAGTTGCACCTGAACTACGAGGATCTGGAGCCGTTCGACTTGCAGTATATCGAGACGCCGGGCGTGCCGCTGAGTTACGTTGTCGAGAAGATGAAGCTGAGCAAGGACAAGACGAGCGTGCGGGTGAACGAGTCGCTGACGCTGGCCGGCATCCCGCCCGAAGTGTTCGAGTATCGCCTCGGCAACCGCTCGGCACTCGATTGGGTGATCGATCAATATCGCGTGACCGAAGACAAACGCAGTGGCATCCGCTCGGACCCG